>CAYIRV010000265.1:0-2656 GCA_964365865.1 uncultured Thermodesulfobacteriota bacterium
AGACAATCGCTGTAGTCGGCGCCTCCCCAACAGCCGGCAAAATCTCCAATATCATTTTAAAAAGCCTCAAGCAGTCCTCTTTCAACGGAAAGGTCTACCCGGTAAACCCTCAATATAAAGAGGTCGAGGGGCTTAAATGCTTTAAGTCAATCGCTGACATAGGCGCTCAGGTTGACCTCGCGGTATTCGCCGTTCCGGCAAAAGCCGTCCCGGCCGCGCTCAGGGCCTCGGAGGCACGGCTTGACGTTGCCGTCATAGTAAGCGGCGGCTTTGGCGAAACAGGCGAGGCAGGCAGGGCGCTCGAAAAGGAATTAAAGGAAATCTCAAGCCGGACAGGCATAAGGGTCGTGGGGCCCAACTGCATGGGCATATACGACAGCTTTTCCAAGGTTGACACATTTTTCATCCCTGATGACAGGATGAAAAGGCCGGGCAAGGGCGGGCTTTCCATCGTGTCCCAGAGCGGCTCGTTCGCGGTAACGGCAATGGACGAGCTCGCGGCGGAAGGGGCAGGGGTCGCAAGGGTCATAAGCTACGGGAACAAGGCTGATGTGAACGAGACAGACTGCCTCGAATTCCTCATTGATGACGAACAAACTACGGCAGTGGCGCTCTACATCGAATCCATAGAAGAAGGCCGAAGGTTCGTTGATGTCGCCTCGCGCTGCGCCGCTAAAAAACCTGTGCTCGCGCTAAAGGTCGGCAGGAGCGCCGTGGCCATGGAGGCCGCGCACTCTCACACAGGCGCGCTTGCGGGCAGGTATGAGGTCTATAGGGCGGCCTTCAAAAAGGCCGGGGTAATAGAGCTTTCAGGTTACGAGGACTTCATAAGCGCGTGCAAGGCCATGAGCGTCCTCAAAAAGACCGTGCCGGGCAGGCGGGTTATGATAATAACCGACGGAGGGGGCATGGGCGTGAACATCGCCGATGCGTGCGCCTCCCTTGGGCTTGAGGTTGAGCCTCTGCCTGAAAAGGCAAAGGAGCAGCTCTCCCTGCTCCTTCCGCGGTTTTGCTCCATCAGCAACCCCATGGACCTGACCGGCAGCGCAACCGACGAACTCTTTGCCGAGGCGCTCGAAAAAACGCTGGACACCGGCGGGTATGATATTGCCATAGGCGCGGCCCTGTGGGGGCCGCCGGCGCTTACCGATGAGCTGCCGCATCTGATAGCGGAAAAGGCCGAGCTTGCGAACAAGCCCGTGATAATATGCTCTCCGGGCGGAGTTTATACGAGGGCAAAGACCGCGCTGTTCAGGAAATACGGGCTTCCGGTCTTCCCCTCCCCTGAAAGCGCGGCCCGGGCCGCTTCAATACTATGCAGAGGCAGGCGCAAGACTTAGATGGTTAAACGGGCCATAGAAAGAATAGTGAAAGAGGCCTTGAGCCTCGGAGAAAGGGCCCTCGTTGAGCCTGAGGCAAAGGAGCTGCTTAAGCTATCCTCTATCCCTGTGCCGAGGTTTCAGGTCGTAAAAGATGTGCGGGCCGCTGTCGAGGCCGCGGAAAGCATCGGATACCCGGTTGTCCTCAAGGTCGTATCCGCGGACATAGTCCATAAGAGCGATATCGGCGGCGTTGCCACGGATATCAAAACAAAAGAAGAGATAGAGCACCAGTGGTCAACGATGCTCCTCAGGGTGGCGGATGAAAGCCCCATGGCCATGATAGAGGGCTTTATGATTGAAGAGCAGGTGCCCAAGGGCGTGGAGGTCATAGCCGGCGCCGTCAAGGACGAGCAGTTCGGCGTGGTCGTGATGTTCGGCACAGGCGGCGTGGCTGTCGAGCTTATGAAGGACGTAAGCTTCAGGCTCGCGCCCATTGACAGGACAGAGGCCCTTGAGATGATAGCCGAGGTAAAAGGCTTTCCGCTCCTTACCGGCTTCAGGGGCGACACCATAAAGGACATCTTCGCAATCGCGGATGTGCTTGTTAAATTAGCCGAGATAGTCGAGAAGACCGACGGCTTGAGGGAGCTTGAGATAAACCCGCTTATGGTATATGACCAGGGAATCATGGCCGTTGACGCGCGGGCCCGGCTCGGCTGAAGGCCCGCGTATGAACGGCCCGCACGGCGGCGACATCTGGAAGGCGTCCCTCTCCTCAGGCATAAGACCCGTTGACCTCATTGACTTCAGCTCAAGCATAAACCCGCTCGGCCTGCCCAAGGCGGCCAAGGCCGGGTTCAAAAAATCCATTTGTTTCGCAGGCTCATACCCTGACCCGGATGCCTTGGCGCTTAAAAACGCCCTGTCCGGCTTTCACAAAATCCCGGCTGAGAACATCCTCCCGGCCAACGGCTCCACAGAGCTTATATACCTGCTCCCGCGCGTCCTTAAACCAAAAAACGCGCTCATCGTAGAGCCTGCCTTCAGCGAATACAGACGCTCGCTCGAACTTTCGGGATGCAAGGTCTTTGAATTCATTCTCAGGGAAAAAGACGGCTTTTTACTTGATGAAAATGCGCTTATAGGAAGGCTCAAGCGCAGGCATTATGACCTCCTCTATATCGGAAACCCCTCAAACCCATTGGGCGCGCTCTTAAGAAAAGACCTTTTAATCAGGCTCGCCAATGCCTGCGGGGACAGGAAGACCGTGATGGTGGTTGACGAGGCGTTTATTGATTTCTCGGAAAACCTTTCCCTTAAAAAAGAGGCTGTTA
>CAYIRV010000266.1:0-2651 GCA_964365865.1 uncultured Thermodesulfobacteriota bacterium
CCCTCCCCTTGGACGGGGGAGGGGTAGGGTGGGGGTGTTACAGGTTGTTTTCACCCTCCCCTTTGTCCCCTCCCATCAAGGGAGGGGGAATTTGGATACCCCGCAGCTTGCTGCGGGGTGGTTCATAACCCCATGATGTTGTATCCTGCGTCAACATGGACAATCTCGCCGGTAACGCCGCTTGAAAGCGGGCTTAGAAGATAAAGCGCGGTGGCCGCCACATCCTCAACCGTTACATTCCTCCTGAGAGGCGCCTTTGCCTCAACCACATCGAGTATTGCCTTGAACCCGGTTATGCCCATTGCCGCAAGGGTCTTCAGGGGCCCTGGGGAAACCGCGTTTACCCTGATGTTCTTTGGCCCCATATCAGCGGCAAGGTATTTTACGCTCGTCTCCAAGGCGGCCTTTGCCACGCCCATGACATTGTAATTGGCTATTACCTTTTCGCTCCCGTAATAGGTCATGGTAATGATGCTCCCGGCCCGTCCTTCCATCAAGGGCGCGGCGCCTCTCGCGAGAGCCACGAGCGAATATGCGCTTACATCAAGGGCAATCCTGAACCCCTCACGCGATGTGTTAAGGTATTCGCCCTTAAGCTCTTCTTTCTTTGCGAACGCAAGCGAATGCACGAGCCCGTCGAGGCAGCCCCATTCCTTTTTGAGGGTATCAAAGACAGCCGCTATCTGGCCGTCGTCCGTAACATCGCATGGAAGGACGAGCCTTGAGCCGATTGACCCGGCGAGCGGCTTGACCCTGCCCTCAAACGCCGGGCCCGCGTATGTGAAGGCCAAGTCCATGCCTGCAGTCTTGAGCGCCTTTGCGATAGCCCAAGCGATGCTCCTGTCGTTCGCAACGCCGAAGATTATGCCTTTTTTGCCTTCGAGAAGCCCCATATCAATACCTCCGGGAGTTTAAGATTCTGCGTGATATTCTTATCTACCATTATTCGGCCCACGATTCAACAAGCATAGCGAGCAAAGCGAGCGAATGGCAATCTAAAGATTCCATGCTTGTCAAATACCAGCGTATTCATGTTGGGAATTTTAAGTGACATGCGGCTTGCCGGGCGGCTTAAGTTCTGATACAGTAAGAGTGAAGAATCAAGGACAGGAGGCATGTATGGCGTTTGAGAAAATGGAGGAAATAGAGGCGGTAAAAAGGGCGGCGCTTATCGAGGAGAACGGCTACAGGTTCTATACGCTCCTTGCCGCCAAGATACGGCACAAGGATGCGAAGGCTGTTTTCAAGAGGCTCGCCAAGGACGAGATGAAGCACCTGAAAACCATTGAAAAGGAGTTTTTCCCAAAGGCAGGGCTTGGGGATGAGATAACGGACGAGGAGCTTTCGATTGAAAAGAATGTCCCGCTTGCGGGCCAGCCCGACATATTCACGAAACGGATTGACATCGAGGCGCTCGTCCGGACCATAAGGAGCGCTCGGAACGCCCTGATAACCGCTTTATACGCTGAGAGGCATTCGGTCGAGTTTTTCGAGGGCATGGCAATTGAGGCCAATGCCCCTGCGGCAAGAAGGCTCTACAAAGAGCTTGCCGAGGTCGAAAAAGAGCATGTTTCAATACTCGAAGGGCTTCTGGCAAAGGTTTCTTGAACGCTTATGAATCTTATACGGCTGGAAAGGAATCTTAATGTCTGAACTCAGGCTCAATCCCGTAACAAGGGAGTGGGTGATAATGGCCCCGCGCAATGGTTTTCACCCCGCTGACTTCAGGCGGCCTGAAGCAAGGCCCAATGCCCCGGCCCGGCTCGACACCTGCCCCTTCTGCCCGGGAAACGAGCTTAAGACAAGCGGGGAGCTTTACAGGATAGCAAGGGCCGGGGCGTGGAGCGTCAGGGTGGTTGAGAACAAATACGCTGTTCTTTCCCGCGCGGGGGAGAAAAAGACCTCGGTCAGAGGCATCATGCGCTCGGTCGCCGGCACGGGCCTGCACGAGGTGATAATAGAAACGCCCATACATAACACCGGAACCGCCCTCCTCGATATAAAAGAGGTCGAGGACATGCTCAGGACATACAAGCTCAGGTTCATCGAGGCATATAAGGACGAGAGGGTCGAGCATGTCATCATCTTCAAGAACCACGGCGAGAAGGCCGGCACAAGCATCACGCACCCGCATTCCCAGCTCATAGCCACGCCTGTCGTGCCCGTAAGATACAGGGACAGGGTTTTATCAGCCATGAATTATCACGATTACACAGGGACATGCGTCATATGCGACATAGTCGGCATGGAGAAGGCCGAAGGCGCGAGGATTTTGGCCGAGTCCGAGCATTTCCTTTCCTTCATACCATACGCCGCGCTTTCCCCCTTCCACACGTGGATATTCCCAAAGAGGCATGGGGCGTCATTCTCCGACATAACAGACGCCGAGGTCATTGACTTCGCGGCGGAGCTTAAGGCGGCGCTGCAAAGGATTTTCGTCGGGCTCGAGGACCCTGACTACAATTATGTCATAAGGTCGTCGAGACCGGTTGATGCGACAAACAGGTACTGCCACTGGTATCTGAGCCTCGTGCCCAGGGTTACGGAGACAGCGGGGTTCGAGCTTGGGACAGGGATGTTCATAAACACGGTTCTGCCTGAAGAGAGCGCGGCGTTTCTGAGGTCTGTAAGGATTTAACAGGGCCATAATG
>CAYIRV010000267.1:0-2650 GCA_964365865.1 uncultured Thermodesulfobacteriota bacterium
GACTATGGGATAGGTGAGGTTCATAGGGGCTTGGTGTGTCCTATTCAGACATTTATCGTAATATGAAAAATGGAAGAAGAAACTTTCCGGCTCTCCTTAAGGAGAATTAGATTTTTTTTAAAGGAATAAGTCTGTAAAGGGTAAGCAACAAAGCAATAGAAGAAATGATGGTGTTTAGGTTTATTGTAGAATCGAAATTCATCAGTAAAGAATATAGCAAAAAATATCAGTATTTTCAAGCATGAAATCTCTTTCCGTATTGCACCCACATCACCCAATCCGTATCTCCCTTTCTTCAAGCTCCCTTACCCTGTCCCTCAGTTCAGCGGCCTTTTCAAAATCGAGTTTTTTCGCGGCCTTTTCCATTTCCTTCCTGAGGGATTTTATAAGGTTCGGGAGTTCGTGCAAGGGCACATAATCAGCGGCCTTTTCCTCTGCGACAGGCACGGTGTAATAGTCAGCCTCGTATATGGAGCTTATGACATCCTTGATTCTGCTCTTTATGGTCTCAGGCGTTATGTTGTTCTTCTCATTATATTCGGCCTGAAGCCCGGCCCTCCGCTCCGTCTCGCTTATGGCCGCCTGCATGGAGCGGGTTATCGCGTCGGCGTAGAGGATGACCCGGCCGTTCACATTCCTTGCGGCCCTGCCGAATGTCTGTATAAGAGAACGCGCGGAGCGCAAAAAACCCTCCTTGTCAGCGTCCAGTATGGCGACGAGGGACACTTCCGGCAGGTCAAGCCCCTCCCTTAAAAGGTTTATGCCTATGAGCGTGTCGAATTTTCCGAGCCTTAAGTCCTTCAGTATCTCAATCCGTTCAAGGGTTTCTATATCTGAATGAAGGTATTTTACCCTTAGACCCAACTCAGAATAATACTGGCACAAGTCCTCTGCCATCCTCTTTGTAAGGGTCGTAACGAGCGTCCGCTCGCCTGCTGTGGCCCTCTTTTTCGCCTCTCCCAGCAAATCGTCAACCTGTTTTGACGCTGGCCGTATCTCGATTTGCGGGTCCATCAGCCCAGTGGGTCTTATTATCTGCTCGACAACCCGGCCTTTTGCCATGTTGTATTCATAGTCGCAGGGCGTTGCGGACACATAGACGGTCTGCGGTATCCGTTTTACGAACTCCTCGAACTTGAACGGCCTGTTGTCGAGCGCGGACGGCAGCCTGAAGCCGTAATCAACGAGGGTCTGCTTCCTCGACCTGTCGCCGTTATACATGCCGTTAAGCTGGGGAACCGTGATGTGGCTTTCGTCAATAAACAGGAGAAAATCCTTTGGAAAATAGTCAATGAGCGTATAGGGAGGCTCGCCCGGAAGCCTGCCTGTAATGTGCCTTGAGAAGTTCTCTATGCCCGGACAATACCCCATCTCCGCAAGCATCTCCAAATCGAAAAGCGTCCTCTGCTCCAGCCTCTGCCTCTCAAGCCCCTTCCCTGAAGCCTTAAGCTCGCTTAGCCGTTCCCTGAGCTCGGCGCGTATGGCCTCGATGGCCTGCTTCAGATTATCCTTTGTGGTCACAAAATGGCTCGCGGGATGGATGAGCGCCTTTTCAACCTTTCTCAAAGGAGTGCCTTTGAGCGGGTCTATCTCTGCGATGGACTCAACCTCATCCCCGAAAAAGGCGATTCTCAAGGCCACATCAGCCTCGTAAGCAGGGAATATGTCAACCACATCGCCACGCGCCCTGAATGTGCCCCTGTGGAAGTCGTAGTCGTTCCTCTCATACCGCATCTCAACGAGCCTCTTTAAGACGCTCTCCCTGTCCGTCTCCATGCCGGGCTCGATATACAGGTGCATTGACCCGTAGTCCTCTGGCGAGCCTATGCCGTATATGCAGGATACGGACGCAACGATAATGACGTCCTTTCTCGTAAGGAGCGAATGCGTGGCAGAGTGCCTGAGTTTGTCTATCTCGTCGTTTATCGCCGCGTCTTTTTCTATGTATGTGTCTGTGGTGGGCACATAGGCCTCCGGCTGGTAATAGTCGTAGTATGACACAAAGTATTCCACAGCGTTTTCCGGAAAGAGGTCCCTGAACTCCGCGTAGAGCTGGGCCGCAAGGGTCTTGTTCGGCGCAATGACCAGGGCCGGGCGGCCTATATCCTCTATGACCTTTGCCACGGTAAAGGTCTTGCCTGAACCTGTAACGCCGAGGAGCACCTGATGAGGGTATCCCTGTTTAATCCCGGCCACAAGACCCTCAATGGCCTTTGGCTGGTCTCCCTTTGGAGTGAATTCGGTCTTTATGATGAACGGGGAAGTCATTTTTTATCTTATGATTATACACCCTTGCGGACTGAAACCTAAAAACATATTTTATTTTACGCGGCCTTGTGTTAATAGTTTAAAGTTGGTAACAATCCCATGATTGACTACAAAAACACATTAAACCTGCCTAAGACGGATTTCCAGATGAAGGCCGAACTTTCCAAGAAAGAGCCTGAGACGCTCAAGCGGTGGGAGGAGGCCGGCCTTTACAAGAAGATTTGCGAGGCCGGGAAAGGAAGGCCAAAGTATATCCTCCACGACGGCCCTCCTTACGCCAACGGCAGCATACACATAGGCCACGCGCTCAATAAAATCCTTAAGGACATCATAGTGAAAAGCCGCTTCATGACCGGCTTTGCGACAGACTATGTGCCGGGCT
>CAYIRV010000268.1:0-2629 GCA_964365865.1 uncultured Thermodesulfobacteriota bacterium
AGCGGACGAAGTTCCTGTGCCAAATCGCCTTAAGCCTTGCATCTATATACGCAGCATCGTGGAATACCGCAAAGGCTCCGAGATTTTTTTCATCCTCTACGACCGATAGGGCGTAGATGTGCAGATTCCTTCCCTTTATTTTCTCAAGAGTTGAAACACTGGCGTTTTCCTCCAGCGCCTTAAGGACATGGCGCGAAGGTTCTGAACCATCTTCAAGGAGGCCGGGTGTTGAGGCAAGCGCTTTACCCTCTGCGTCATACACCGCTATGCCTGCGAGCTTATCTCGGTTTCCGAACTGCTTTACAAGGCGGTTAATCTTCTGTGCGGCATTCTGCCTTAGCCAATCCTTAAGGGTTTCCTGAAAGCTCTCCGCCAGAACGACGGCACGGCGCTCAAGGTCTTCGGCAAGACGTATCCGCTCGCTCCTTACCTGGGTATACGAAAAGGCCATGGCCACAAAGGCGGCGACAAGGATAAGCGGCGCTACAAGGCGCGTTGTAATCTTCATTCCATTCACAATTGGATTCCTTGACAATGGAAAAGGCGGTCAGCAACATCATGGGAAAATTGAAAGGCGGCTATAAAGACCCTAAAACTGGCTAATGGATGATGTCGCCGATGCGGTTAAACCTTACCCACCTTCCGTCCTTATCCCATGACCAGTATATGATGAAGGCCCTGCCTTTGATTTCTTTTATAGGTACGCCGCCCCAGTAGCGGGAATCATAGCTCCTGTCGCGGTTATCCCCCATGACGAACACCTCGTCTTGGGGCACGGTGTAAGGGCCGAAACTGTGCCTTTCAGGCTCCATGCCGAATACGGCGCCTTTGTATATGCCGTGGCTGTCTTTTAACGCTTCGTTGTTTATGTATATTACCTTGTCTTTGAGCTCGACCTTGTCGCCCGGCAGGCCTATGACCCTTTTTATGTAGTCCTTTGACCTGTCTCCGGGAAATCTGAAGACGATTATGTCCTCCCTTTCAATCGCGCCCCATGAGCGGACGAGCCGCGTCTCGAAAAACGGCACGTTGAGACCCAAAAGCTTTATCATTGCGGGCTTAGGCGCCTGAATGCCGTAGGCGAACTTTGACACTATTATATGGTCTCCGATGAGCAGGGTGTCCTCCATTGAGCCTGACGGTATCTTGAAGGCCTGTATGACGAATGTCCTGATGATGAGCGCGAGAATCAGGGCAATGCCGATTGCCTCTACGGTCTCCCATATCTGCCTTTTGAGCCCTGTCTTGCTTTCTGAAACCCCTTGTTCCTTTACATCCGTTTCCTTGTTTGCCATCTATGAATTTATCCTTTTCAATTATATATTACCGAGAATGGAACCTGACACTTATTGCAGATTATCTCCCCCCTCTCCCTTCCCTCTCCCACAAGGGGAGAGGAGATTAGAGGGAAAGGGCATGAACTGTATTTTTCCCCCTCTCCCCAGCGGGGTGAGGGGGATACCTCAGCTTACCTTAAGAACCGCGAGAAATGCCTCCTGCGGCAATTCCACCTTTCCCACCTGCTTCATTCGTTTTTTGCCTTCCTTCTGCTTTTCGATGAGCTTCCTCTTTCTCGTGATGTCCCCTCCGTAGCACTTTGCGGTAACATTCTTCCTTAATGCCTTTATGGCCTCGCGCGCAATCACCCGGCTCCCGATCGCGGCCTGTATCACGACCTCGAACATCTGCCTCGGTATGAGTTCCTTCATCTTCTCGGCAAGGTCCCTGCCCCTCATCTGCGCCCTCTCGCGCGGGAGTATGACGGAGAGCGCGTCAACCGTATCGCCGTTTATGAGGATATCGAGCTTAATCAAATCCGACAATCTGAAGTCCAGATACTCGTAATCCATGGAGGCATATCCCTTTGTGAGGGTCTTGAGTTTGTCGTAGAAGTCGAGCACGATTTCATTGAGCGGCAGTTCGTATACCACGAGCGCGCGGGCCGTGGTTATGTATTTTATCTCCTTCTGTATGCCCCTTTTCGACTCGCACAGGGTGAGGATTGCGCCCAGATATTCCTTGGGCACATGGATTGAGGCGTGGATGTAAGGCTCCTCGATTTTCTCTATATACTGGGGCTGAGGCAGGCAGCGGGGTTGTCAACGAGCACCACGGTTCCGTCTGTCTTTGTAACCCTGTATTCGACTGTCGGGGCAGTGGTGATGAGCGCGAGCCCGTATTCCCGTTCAAGCCGCTCCTGTATGATTTCCATGTGAAAGAGGCCGAGGAACCCGCACCTGAAACCAAAGCCCAGTGCCAGTGAAGTCTCCGGCTCGAAGGAAAAGGACGAGTCGTTCAGCCTCAATTTTACCACGGAGTCCTTCAACTGCTCGTACTGAATCGAGTCAACCGGGTAAAGGCCGCTGAACACCATTGGCATCGCGGCCTTGTATCCCGGGAAAGGCTCTGAAGTCGGATTATCGGCCTCGGTGATGGTGTCTCCGACGCTCGTATCCCTCACCTCTTTAACGGATGCGGTGAAAAAGCCCACCTCGCCTGCGCCGAGTTCGTTAATCTCAGTAGGATGGGGCGAAAACACGCCCACCTTGTCAACATCGAAAGTCTTTCCCGATGCCATGAATTTAATCTTGGTCCCTCTTTTTATCGCGCCGTCAAAGACCCGTATCTG
>CAYIRV010000269.1:0-2600 GCA_964365865.1 uncultured Thermodesulfobacteriota bacterium
AATCGTTTTTCCCGGTTCCAACTGCGACCATGACTGCTACCACGCGGTGAAGCATGTCATGGGTCAGGAGGCCGAGTATGTCTGGCACAAGTCAACCGAGCTTAAGGGCTTCGACTGCGTGCTCCTGCCCGGCGGGTTTTCCTACGGCGATTATTTGAGGACAGGGGCCATTGCCCGGTTTTCGCCTGTAATGAATGAAGTCGCCCGGTTCGCGGAAAGAGGCGGGCTTGTATTGGGCATATGCAACGGTTTCCAGATACTCACTGAGGCAGGGCTTCTGCCCGGTGTGCTCATGAGGAATAACGGGCTTAAGTTCATCTGCAAAAGTTTGACGCTCAGGGTGGAGAACACGGAGACAGCCTTCACGAACGGATATAAGGAACGGCAGGTCTTGAATATCCCGATAGCGCACGCTGACGGCTTATACTACGCCGGTAATGACACCATAAAGGCGCTTAAGGACGGCAACAGGATTCTATTCAGATACGCGACTCCTGAAGGCGCTGTTACGGAAGACGCAAACCCGAACGGGTCGCTCTCCAACATCGCGGGCATTATAAACGAAAAGGGCAATGTCTTAGGCATGATGCCTCACCCTGAAAGGGCGTGCGAAAGGCTCCTCGGCTCCACTGACGGCAAAGGGGTGTTCGAATCCATTTTGAAAGGGTTTCTCGCCGCGTGATGGAATACTCAAGCAAACTCGAAAAAGAGCTTACATCAGGCAGATTCGTGGTTACGGCCGAGATATGTCCTCCGAGGGGCGCTGATACCGAAGTTTTTCTAAATAAGGCCCGTATTCTCAAGGACAGGATAACGGCCGCGAATGTTACGGACAATCAGCGGGCCGTGATGCGGCTGTCTTCGCTTGCCTGCTCTGTCCTTCTTTTGAGGGAAGGCATTGAGCCGGTTTTTCAGGCCACATGCAGGGACAGGAACAGGCTCGCGCTTCAGTCAGACATACTCGGGGCATGGGCGCTCGGCATAAAGAACATACTCGCGCTCACAGGCGACCATGTGTCATTCGGGGACCATCGGGAGGCAAAGCCCGTATTCGACATGGACTCCACCCAGCTCGTCGGGGCCATATCCACACTTAATTCAGGGAAAAATATGAACGGCATCGAGCTTAGGGGCAAGACAGGTTTTTACATCGGCGCGGTCGTTGCGCCTGAGGCTGACCCGTGGGGGCCGGAGTCCATAAAGTTCGAGAAGAAGATAGACGCAGGCGCGAGGTTCTTCCAGACTCAGGCCATATATGACATGGATACATTCAAGAGGTTTTTTGACGAGGCGTCAAAATTCGATGTTAAAATACTCGGAGGCATCCTCCTTCTGAAGTCAGCCAAGATGGCCGAGTATCTCAACAAGAATGTTCCGGGAGTTAAGGTGCCTCAAGCCCTGCTTGACGAACTCGTTGGCGCGAAAGACCAATTGAGGAAAGGGATTGAAATCGCATCCCGGCAGCTTAAAGAGCTTAAGACCTTCTGCCACGGCGCGCATATAATGGCAATCGGACAGGAGGAAAGCGTGGTGGATATAATAGAAGGGGCGTAGTGCTTACATTAGAAGGCGTCCTGTTTCAACCCCCCTCTTTCACCTTTGCCCCGTCATCCCTCGTTATCTCGAAGTCAGACCCGTTGTCTTCCTTTTTAACCGGTTCAGCGCAGGGGTTTGGCTCCGGCTCTAAAGGCCCTGTCTGAGCGTCCTCCTGTTTTTCGGCAACAGCGGTTGCGTGCGCGTTTCCGCCTGCTATTATGTATATGGCCTCGTGGTCCGAGCTGTTGTCGAGGATGAATTGGCAGTTAAGGAAAAACGCCTCGCCGGAGGACAGGGGGAACGCGCTCTTGCCGCGCCTTGCCGTTACCGCGCCATTGATGATGTATATGATTTCTTCAGAGCCGTCCGGCGGGGTTACGGCCCTTCCGGTCTCCTTGGGCCTCAGCCTTCCGTAGCGGATATACACGGGCGAGGCCGATATATCGCCGCACCCGAGGAAGTACTCCCCGTTCTGGCTCGACTCCACAAGCTGCGGCAGGCGGTAGACCTTCATGCCATTGTTTCCATGGATTCCTTGAAGTGTTCGAAGAAGTCCTCGCCGTGAAGCGCTCTAATTACTATCCACCGCCTCTTTTTGTCGAGCCTCATCTCAACCTCTGCCCCGGGCACGAGCTCAAGGAACCTCAGAAACTCCTCAGGGAGCGGCACGCCCTCTTTCCCTTTTTCAATCTTTATTATTCTGGCCTTCATCAGACACCCCGCTGTGGTAAGCCCTTTGACATATTTTAAATTCAGTTGCATTTCCAGTCAAGTCAAAAACCGGGAACCGGCAAGCCTTGACCAAAAAACCGCGCTGGTGTATTATATCATATAGCGGCGGGAAAGGCGGAACATTTGGAAAGGGATATTTCAAGCCGGTTTAAGGGCGCGGCCAAGAGGTGTTTTTCGGCAAAGGAGCTTCAGATGTCCGTTGCCGTGCTCGCGGTAATAGCGCTCCTTGCCGGCATACTCCTTCAGTCAGGGGTCGCTTTGGTAGGGGCCCGGTACAACTTCGGCTCGTCCGGGACGGCCGTGCTGCTTATAACCGGCTACGCCGCCATAGT
>CAYIRV010000270.1:0-2589 GCA_964365865.1 uncultured Thermodesulfobacteriota bacterium
AAGCCTTCGCCCGACGACATACAGGACATATACCTCGAAAGCCTCAAGACCATCGGCATAAACGCGCTTGAGCACGACATCAGATTTGTGGAGGACGACTGGGAGTCCCCGACGCTCGGGGCGTGGGGCCTCGGCTGGGAGGTGTGGCTCGACGGCATGGAGATAACGCAGTTCACATACTTTCAGCAGGCCGGGGGTATTGACCTGAAGCCCATTTCCGGCGAAATCACATACGGCCTTGAGCGCATCACCATGTATCTTCAGGGCAAGGACAGCGTCTTTGACCTTAAATGGAATAAAGACATAAAATACGGCGATGTGCACTTGAGGGGCGAGCTCGAATATTCCCGTTACAACTTCGAGGAGGCCGACACTGCCATGCTCTTCAAGCTCTTTGACATGTATGAAAAGGAGTGCATGAGGCTTCTTGAAAAAGGGCTTGTGCTTCCTGCGTATGATTTTTGTCTCAAGTGCTCGCATACATTCAACCTGCTGGACGCGAGGGGCGCGATTAGTGTCGCCGAGAGAACGGGCTTCATAGGCAGAGTGAGGAACCTTGCAAGGGGATGCGCCGAGGGGTATCTTAAGACGCGGGAAGCGCTCGGCTTTCCGCTTCTCAGGGAGGGGGCTTAGTGTGTTAAGCAAAGAGCCTTATTCGCTTTTTGAAAAGGCCGAGGAGAAAAGGGCTGCGAGCGATTTTAAAGGAGCGGCTGCATTATACGGGCGCGCGCTCGGCATGGCCCCCACCCTAACCCTCCCCCACAAGTGGGGAGGGGATGCAGGGGAAGCGCGGCTTGAATTAGACTGCCTCCTTGCGCTCGGCGATGTCCACAGGCTGACCGGCGACTTCGCGCTGTCTCAGGCGCATTACAGGAGGGCGGCAAAGGCGGCTGATTCGCTTAAAGACCCGTCATCCAAAAGGGACGCGCTCGTTGGGCTTGGCCTTGCGCTTAGGGCGTCAGGCGGCCATAAAGAGGCCATAAGGATTTTTAAAAAATGCCTTGGTGGATATAAAAAGAGCAAGGACACGGAAGGCATTGCCTTTACGCTGTGGGCGCTTTCAGGGGCATTGCGGGTCAAGGGGGATTTGGAGGGCGCGCTTAATGGATTCAAGAAGGCAATGAGGATTTTCAAGCGGCTAAGGGACAAAAGCGCAGAGGGCTACTGCCTTACCGGGCTTGGAGGCGCATCAAGGGTTGCGGAGAGATATGCGCTGTCCCATAAATATTATACCGAGGCGAACAGGGTTTTTAGAAGGCTCAATGACACCTTTGGAAAAGCTTACTCCTACTGCGGCCTCGCTAACGCAAGAAGGATGAAGGGGGATTATACAGGCTCGCTTAAATATTTCGCAAAGGCAAGGGAGAACTATAAAAAGATAGGAGACAAGGTCAGCTACGCGTATACGCTCTGGGCAGAGGGCGCGAGTTTCCAGATGCTCGGTTCGGACAAAAGGGCGCTCCGCGATTTCAAGGAGGCTGAAAGGCTTTTCAGGCAGACAGGAGACAAGAGGGGCTTGATATACTGTTTAATTTCAAACAGCCAGCTCGCATTTAAGAATGACAGGGACAAGGCTTTAAAGACACTGAAAGAGGCGCTTAAAACGGCAGGGGCCTACGGATATAAGATTGAAGAGGGTTATGCAAGGAGGGTTCTGTCCGCGTTTTACAAAAATCCTGAGATGATTCCTTTTAACCTCGCATAATTTATGGAACTTACCCATGCCGCGCTCCTTGCACTCATACAGGGCGTAACGGAATTTCTTCCGATTTCATCAACAGCTCACCTGATACTCGTCCCTCTGGTTACAGGCTGGCCTGACCAGGGCCTTTCATTCGATGTGGCGCTCAATACCGCCACATGGCTCGCTGTGCTTATATATTTCAGAAGCGATGTTGTCGGCCTCATAAGAGGTTTTTTCAGGACTTTAACCCCCCCTATCCCCCCCTTTTCAAAGGGGGGGATTAAGGGGGGGTTAAAGTCAAACCCTGAAGGAAGGCTCGCGTGGATGGTTTTAGCGGCCACTGTGCCCGTAGGCATTGCCGGACTGCTTGCGCATGACATCGTTGCGCACAAGCTCAGGGGCCTTCAGGTTATCGGGTGGTCTTCAATCCTCTGGGGCATAGTGCTGTGGTTCGCGGACAGAAGGCCGGGAAAAAATGAAGTATCAGGCATGAGTTGGCCTGCGGCAATGTTCGTCGGGGCAGCGCAGGCAATCGCCCTTATACCGGGAACAAGCCGCTCAGGGATAACCATGACCGCCGGGCTTTTTTTGGGGCTTTCACGCACCGCCTCTGCGCGGTTTTCATTCCTTCTCGCTATTGTCGTCGGCGCGCTCGCAGGCGCAAAGGAAGGCCTTGATATGTTTAAGGCAGGGTGGGACACGCCTTGGCTCGCGGTTAGCGTGGGGTTTGTGATAGCATTTGTTACCGCCTACATTGCGATACACTATTTTTTGAAGCTCATCTCGCGCTCTTCCATGACCCCGTTTGTCGTATACAGGATACTCCTCGGCGCAGTGCTTCTCTGGTATGCGTTGTGATACAGAGCGTCATAACTTCGCATACCTGCGTTCCTCCTCTGCTCGTC
>CAYIRV010000271.1:0-2570 GCA_964365865.1 uncultured Thermodesulfobacteriota bacterium
CCTGCCTCGTCATTCCGGCCACACGCCTTCACTTCCGAACGCATCCCTGCGTTCTTATCCTCGCTAATCGCTCGGCGTTCAGGCGTTGCGACTATGTCGCCGCTCAGACGGTTTCGAATCCTGGCCATACATCTCGCCGAACAAATGGTGGAGAGGGGAGGATTCGAACCTCCGAAGGCTGTGCCAGCAGATTTACAGTCTGCCCCCTTTGGCCACTCGGGAACCTCTCCCTGTTCCGAATCCGAGGCTGCCCTAAATCCGCAAAACGCGAAAAAAAACGCCGCCTAAGCCGGCCTTTAACCCCGGTTTAACCCGCACATCCCTTAGTAAAGATTGTTATTTTTACGCCGGCCCGTCAGGTATCCGGTCAAAAAAAACCGTATCAGGCGTTCTTATATAAAAAATATTTATGTCCTTTGGAGCTGGCGATGGGATTCGAACCCGCAACCTGCTGATTACAAATCAGCTGCTCTACCGTTGAGCTACGCCAGCGTAAATCCTGAATATTTTCCAAATGCTGGAGAAGACGGACTACGGCTCAGCCGTTATAGACAACTGAATTATAATTTATAGTGCATAACGGCTCTTCTTGTCAAGCTTTTTTTGGCACGGCTTTTCCGGCCGGGGCGCGGCCTGGGTTAAGACTCTAAAATCTTTTTTATCAATTCAGCGAGCTTTGCAGGGGTCGTCGTCATCTTTGATAAGACATTCTCAACGCCGAATGAGCATATCATCTGTGCTTCCTGAGGTGTTATCATTCCGGAAAAGACTACGACCTTTATACTTTTCCATGCCTCGTTAGCCCTTAAGAGCTGCAGGAACCTTATCCCGCCCATCCCTTCCATGACAATGTCGAGAAGTATCAGGTCGGGTTCTTCTTTGGCGACTTGCTGCAGCGCCTCTACGCCGTTGGACGACTCCCTTACGACGAAATTCGCGAGCACCAGCCTGTTCTTATAGGTCATTCTCGCGCCGGCTGAATCATCTACAATAAGTATCTTCTTCCTTTTGTCAAAAGCCGCGGCGCCTTCTCCGAGGGGGTGCGCGTCAATATTTTCCTCTATGAATTTCCTTAACCTTTCCTTGGCAGGCTCATCCGTATCCGCGAATACCACTCCAAGCCCCACCCCTTCCTGCAAGAACCTGACCTCTGCCTGTAAAATAACAGGGGGAGTGCCTTGCTTAAGGGCGAAGCGCAGTTCAATGATCTGGCCCTTTGGAAATGGGACATGCGTATATATGAACATCCCTCCTTCGCTCATATCTAACGCATAACCCCTGACCGTGTTATTTATCAGAACATCTTTTTTCAGCAAAAGCCGGACCTGTCTCCTGTCCTTTATGCCGCCTCCGAATTTATCCGTCATGGCTCACCTGTGGTTTTTAGGGGTGCGCTTGTCTTCATGGCCTTGCCCCTGCCGAGCTTTTCGCCAGAAGATACGCCTCTATGAAGCCGTCTATGCCGCCCGCGAGCACCGCGTCCACATTGCCGGCCTCGACCGATGTCCTATGGTCTTTTACCAGCCTGTATGGCTGGAGCACATAGGAGCGTATCTGGCTCCCCCATGCAATGTCCCGCTTTTCCTTGTGAAACTCCTGAATCTTCTCCTCCTGCTCCTTCTTCTTAAGCGCATATATTCTGGCCCTCAAGATTTTCATGGCCATGGCCCTGTTCTTGTGCTGGCTCCGCTCGTTCTGACACTGAACGACTATGCCTGTGGGCATGTGCGTGAGCCGAACCGCGGAATCGGTCTTGTTCACATGCTGGCCTCCGGCGCCGCTCGCTCGAAAGGTATCAACCCTCAAGTCAACCTCGTTTATGTCAACCTCTATGTCGTCCTCTATCTCAGGGTAAACGAAGACAGAGGCGAACGATGTGTGTCTTCGCTTATTCGCGTCAAACGGCGAGATGCGGACGAGCCGGTGGACGCCACTTTCAGCCTGAAGATACCCATAGGCGTACTCCCCTGTAACGGTGAATGTAACGCTTTTGAGCCCGGCCTCCTCGCCGTTCAGGTAGTCAAGCACCTCGACCTTATAGCCCTTTGCCTCAGCCCACCTGAGATACATCCTGAGCAGCATGCTCGCCCAGTCCTGCGCCTCCGTGCCTCCCGCGCCCGGATGGATGGATACTATGGCATTGGACCTGTCGTGCTCGTCCGAGAACATCTTTCGTATCTCAGCGTCCCTTATGGCAGTTGCCGCTGACCTGAGCTTGGACTCTGCCTCGGCCGCGGTTTCCGCGTCCCCGGCCTCCTCGGCAAGCTCAAGAAGCACGGCCGTGTCCTCGAGCTGTTTCCTTATGCCCTCGACAACCGCCATGCCGGAGGAAAGCTCGGCCTTCCTTTTCATAAGCCTCTGGGCCTCGTTTTGGTCAGCCCAAAGCGAGGCATCCGTCAGCCTGCCTTCTATTTCCTTAAACTCCTTTAGCGCCGCTTCCTCGTCAAAGAAAACTCCTTAGCTCGTCGAATCGGGCGCCGGCCTTCTTAAGCCCTTCCTTGATTACCTCAAACATATAACCCCCCTTAATCCCCCCTTGAAAATAAGGGGGGAATGCCCCCTTAATCCCC
>CAYIRV010000272.1:0-2560 GCA_964365865.1 uncultured Thermodesulfobacteriota bacterium
GAGAAAATCCCCCTTAATCCCCCTTTTTCAAAGGGGGAAACCGTTCGCGCCGCGATGTGAAA
This sequence comes from uncultured Thermodesulfobacteriota bacterium, assembly GCA_964365865.1. Taxonomy (GTDB): domain Bacteria; phylum Desulfobacterota; class GWC2-55-46; order GWC2-55-46; family GWC2-55-46; genus CAYIRV01. The sequence goes on from CAYIRV010000272.1 coordinate 63, forward strand.
GATGCAAACTGTTTTATGCTCTTCTTGGTAACGGGGCTCCGGCGTTGCGGGCTGATGAATCTTAACCCTTTCTCCCTATCTTTTCAAGGCCCTGCATGTGGGGCCTCAATGCCTCTGGTATTATAACGGTTCCGTCTTCCTGCTGGAAGTTTTCGAGTATTGCAACCATCGTCCTGCCGACAGCGAGGCCGCTGCCGTTGAGCGTATGCGCGAACCTCGGCTTGCCGCCTGCCTTTGGCCTGTATCGTATCTCAGCCCTTCTTGCCTGAAAGTCCTCGAAGTTGGAGCAGGATGAAATCTCTCTGAACGCGCCCTGTCCCGGAAGCCAGACTTCGATATCGTATGTCTTTGCCGAGGCAAAACCCATGTCGCCTGTGCAGAGGAGCGCCACCCTGTAGGGAAGCTGAAGCTCCTTTAACACATGCTCTGCGTCCAAGGTCAGTTTTTCAAGCTCTGCGTATGACGACTCAGGGGTTGTGAACTTCACAAGCTCCACCTTGTCGAACTGGTGCTGTCTTATGAGTCCCTTTACATCCTTGCCGTAAGAGCCTGCCTCTTTCCTGAAGCACGGGGTGTAGGCCGTATAACAAACAGGCATGGCCTCCTCCCCGAGTATTTCCTCCCTGTGCATGTTCGTTACAGGGACCTCGGCGGTCGGTATGAGGAAGTGGTCCCAGCCGTCTATCTTAAACAGGTCTTCCTCGAACTTCGGGAGCTGTCCTGTGCCGAGAAAGCACTCCCTCTTTGCCATGAACGGCGTCCAGACCTCTGTGTACCCGTGTTTTTTCGTGTGAAGCTCAAGCATGAAGTTTATGAGCGCCCTCTCCAAAAGCGCGCCCGCGCCCTTAAGAAGGGAAAACCGCGCGCCCGCGAGCTTACTGGCCCTCTCAAAGTCCATAATGCCCAGCAATTCGCCGATTTCAGTATGCTCAAGCGGGGAAAAGCCGAAATCCTTGGGCTCGCCCCAAGTCCTTATGACAGGGTTTTCAGTCGAGTCCCTTCCAACAGGCACGGTTTCGTGCGGGATGTTCGGGATTGATAAGAGGAATGCCTCAAGCTCCTTTTCAGCCTCTTTGATGTGGTCGTCAAGGTTCTTTATGCCCGCGGACACATCCTGCATTCCGGCGATTAAGGTCTCAGCGTCCTTTTTCTCCTTTTTGAGCCTTCCTATCTCCTCAGAGACCTTGTTCCTCTTTTCCTTCAATGCCTCGGCCTCTTTCAAAAGGCCCCGTCTTTTTTCATCGAGCGCCCTAAAGGCCGAAATATCAATCGCGCCTCCGCGCGTCTTAAGACGCGTTTCTATCGTATCGAGGTTTTCCCTTAGAAATTTAGAGTCGAGCATCTTTGTCCCATCTCTTGTATAAATCGTTTTCTATGCCTAACACATCGAGTATTTTTCCCGCCATAAAACACACGATATCGTCAACGGTCTTTGGGCCGTGGTAAAAGGCGGGCATGGCAGGGACAATCAGCGCTCCTGAGCGTGAGAGCTTAAGCATGTTTTCGAGGTGTATGGCGTTAAGCGGGGTCTCGCGCGGGACTAAAACGAGCGGCCTTTTCTCCTTCAAGGCGCAGTCAGCGGCCCTTTCTATAAGGCTTATTGACACGCCTGCGGCGACCCTGCCGAGCGTGCCCATTGAGCAGGGGCATATGACCATTGCCTTTATACCGGTGATGAACGAGCCGCTCGCGAGCCGGGAAGAAATGTCTTGGGACTTATAAACCCTCACACGGCCCCTGCTTACCGCCTGCCGGGGCAGGCCCATGCCCTTAAGCCCCTTATTCCCTTTTTTAAGGAACCGGCCTATGTATCCGTTCAGCCCGGCCTCAGGGTCTTTGCCGGACAGGTCAAGCCCAAGCTCCTCTTTAAGTATCAAAAAACCATTAGGGGAGATGATTGCCTCGACATCATCTCCCCTTTTAAGAAGCTCGCCTATAAGCCGGATGGCATACGGCGCTCCGCTTGCGCCCGTCAGGGCAACAATATAGGTCGCCAAAACACTTTTCTCCTTGCAAAGGACTTAAGGCTGTTCTTTAAGCCTTACGACCACATATATGGTGTTATTTCCCCTGATTATGAGGAAGAGTATGGAATCCTTTTTCTCAACGGCCGAAAGGGCCTTCAGAAAGTCCTTTACGCTCGTTACAGGTCTCCGGTCTATCTCCTTGATTATGTCGCCGCGCAGAACCCCTGCGTTTGAAGCCGGGCTGTCCGGCCTTATGGCGCTTACAATCACGCCTTCGGTGTCCGCTGTGCCGAAGCGCCTTGCCATATCAGGGGTAAGGGGGTGTACGGTGAGGCCGAGCCTCTTATCCGGGGAGAGGTCCTTCTCGCCCTTTGAATCCGCCTCAACAACATCCTCTTCCTTCTTTGTCCCGACCTTTACCGAGAGGGTTTTTTCCTTGCCGTCCCTTATGATCTTGACCTCGACGACCCTGCCGGGCGTGGTGGCAGCCACGAGCCTCGGCAAATCGTGCATGTCGGAAATCTCCTTTCC
>CAYIRV010000273.1:0-2556 GCA_964365865.1 uncultured Thermodesulfobacteriota bacterium
CCGCGGGGAAGGACTTTATCCTCTGCGGCGTGGGCATCGCGCTCGCGCTTTTCGGCACGGTCATGCTCTACTTCGCCGCCGCGAAGGTCTGTGGCGAGGGCACGCCGGGCCTTCTGTGGACCAATCTCAACGGAGTCAGTTCAAGGCTCGAGCCGCGCGTCATGTCGCTGGCCTTCATATTCTTCATGGTGGGCTACGGCACGAAGGTCGGGCTCGTGCCCATGCACAACTGGCTGCCGGACGCGCACAGCGAAGGGCCTACGCCCATATCCGCCGTCCTCTCCGGGCTCCTTCTGAATGTGGCGCTCTACGCGCTCGTAAGGTGCAAGGTGCTCGTTGACGGCGCTACCCAAAGCCACAAGGCCGGCCATATAATGATGTTCTTCGGGCTTTTGTCCCTTCTCGTGGCCGCGTTTTCGCTTCTCAGGCAGAAAGACATAAAGAGGTTTTTCGCGTATTCGTCCATAGAGCACATGGGCATAGCCACATTCGCCTTCGGCCTCGGCGGGCCGATCGCCACATTCGGCGGGCTTCTCCACATGCTCGTGCATTCGCTTACCAAGTCGAGCATATTCTTCACGGTGGGACATGCCGCGCAGATGAGCTCCACTCAGGAGATGGGCAGGATAAAGGGTCTGATAAGGGCCAACCCGCTCGTGGGCTGGGGTCTTATGTTCGGGGTCATGGCCATAGCCGGGATGCCGCCGTTCGGCCTGTTCGCGAGCGAGTTTCTGATACTCACGGCCACGATGAAGGACGCATGGTTCCTGACCCCGCTATTTCTCCTCGGCATAGCCGTTGCCTTTGCCGCGCTCTTCAGGATGGTCATGCCCATGGTGTTCGGGGCCGCGCCGGATGGCCGGACGCAGACGCACCCGGCGCATCTGCCCGTGGTCCTGCATATGCTCCTCGTTCTTATGCTCGGCATTTATCTTCCGGCGTTTTTAAGCGAGTGGTTTCACAAGGCGGTTCTGCTTCTCACAAAATATTGACGGGTCGGGATATGGAGAATACGGGACTGAAAGAAGCTGTTCTCTCCGGCATCGGCGCTGACGCCGTGGCCCTCAAGGGCCTGCGCCCCGGGGATGTGCCGTGCCTTGTCCTGCCGTCTTCCCGCTTTGCCGAGGCCGCAAGGCTCGTGCATGCCGCGGGCGGAAGGCTCGCCTCAGAGTGGGCCGTTGATGAGACGGCCTTCAAGAAGGGCTTCGCGGTCTATGCCTGCTATGCGAAAGGCCCGGAATACCTGCTCGTGAACTCCCGTCTGCCTGAAGTCAACCCGGCATTCCCGTCAATCACCAAGAAGTTCACCTCTGCCTTCAGGTTTGAAAGGAAGATCAATTGCCTCATGGGCGTAACCCCTTCAGGGCATCCGGATTTAAGGCCGTGGATACTGCACGAGGACTGGCCCCAAGCCGTATATCCGCTGAGAAAATCCTTTGACCCGAAGTCGTTTGTGCCGAGGGTGGACGGCAGATACATTTGGATACAGGCGTCAGGCGAAGAGGTTCACGAGATACCGGTCGGCCCGGTGCATGCCGGCATAATCGAGCCCGGGCACTTCAGGTTTCAGGCCGCGGGCGAGGACATAATAAACCTTGAGGAAAGGCTCGGCTATGCGCATAAGGGCATTGAAAAGAGGTTTGAGGCCATGTCATTTAAGGACGGCGTGAGGCTCGCGGCCCGCGTGTCAGGGGATTCAACGGTCGCGCACTCTACCGCGTATGTCATGGCGGTTGAGGCCCTTTCCGGCATTACGGCGCCGTTGAGGGCCATGTGGCTCCGCGGCATCATGCTCGAGCTTGAGAGGCTCGCCAATCACTTGAATGACATCGGGGCTATATGCAATGACACGGCCTTCTCTTTCATGTTTTACCAGTTCTCAAGGCTCAGGGAATATGTGCTCAGGGCCTGCAAGGAGGTGTTCGGCCACAGGCTCATGATGGATACGGTCGTCGCCGGAGGAGTATGTTTTGATATTGACAGGGCTGATGCCGCGCTTATACTTAAAACCCTTGACATTGTTTCAACTGAGTTTGAAAGGCTTATCGCCATATACGATGATAGCCCGTCTTTAGAGGACAGGCTCTACACTACGGGCATACTCAGGCAGGATATTGCGAAAGACTTAGGCGCAGTCGGGTTTGTGGCCAGGGCAAGCGGCGTGCCCCTTGATGTCCGGCTTGAGCGCCCGTTCCCTCCGTATGACATTGTGAAGCCTGGGTCTATTGTGTTGAATTCAGGGGATGTGCACGTGAGGGCATGGGTAAGGGTCATGGAGACAAGGGATTCAATCAGGATGCTCAAGGAGATGCTCGAAGGTCTGCCTGAAGGGCCTGTCTCAGCGGAGTTTGACCCTCATGTGCAGCCTGACGAAGCGGGTTTTTCCTCTGTCGAGGGCTGGAGAGGGGAGATAATCTATTGGGTTCAGTCCGGGCCGGACAACGGCATAAACAGGTGCATGGTAAGGGACCCGTCATTCGTAAACTGGCTCTGCGTTGAGCAGGCCATAAAAGGCAACATTGTCCCGGACTTCCCTCTTTGCAACAAGAGTTTTAA
>CAYIRV010000274.1:0-2533 GCA_964365865.1 uncultured Thermodesulfobacteriota bacterium
GCGCGCTTAAGAGAAAAACAAGATACCGGGATGCGTACCGCGAGCTTGGCTACGCATATTACAATATGAAGGACTACAAGAACGCCGTCCGCTATCTCGAAAAATACGCAACCACTGCTGACGACGCCACCGAGGCGGTCGCGCACCAGACCCTCGGCAAGGCATGTTTTCAGCTTTCGAGGTATGACTGCGCCGTGGAACATCTTGAAAGGGCGGCCTTCAAGACCGATGAAGCGAAGGAGTCGGCTGATATATATTTTCATTTGGGCGGTTCTTTTTTTGAAAAAGGCGTTTACAGCGAGGGGGCAAGATATTATCAACTCGCTGTAGAGGCAGAGCCTGAATACAAGCTGGTCTTGTCAGCCCTTGCTGAAAGCTACAAGTCAGGCAACAGGCATGAGGCGCATAAGGCGCTCATAAGTATTGTCGGCCATGAGCCAAGATAACCAAACAGCTTATGACATTTTTTGTCATAAGCTGTGCCAAAATTTGTCACTTTTACGCCTTTGTGAACTTATAGTGTTCTGTATCTATCTGAAATTAAAAGTGATTTTACATGGCATACTCTTTGCACTGTATATGAATCACATTAGTCTAAAGGTTTTTGGCAGGGAGCCGAAAAGAGGAACAAGCAACATATAACCCGAAAAAGGAGGCGAAAAATGTTAAAAAAACTCATTAACAAGGAGGAAGGCTTTACGCTCGTTGAGCTCCTGATCGTTGTAGCTATCATAGCCATATTAGCGGAAATAGCAATCCCGCTGTTCACGAAGTTCATATTAAGGGCATACAAGACAGAGTTGGACTCTGACTCGAAGAACGCCTACACCGCGGCCCAGGCCTATCTTACCGACAACACGGCAACAACGGTTACTACGATCGATATGTTAAAAACAGGCGGGTACCAGAAGTCAGCGAACATCAACTTCGGCGTCGGTACCATGACGCTCGGGGGCGGAAGCATCACACTCATCAGCAACGCGCTCATTGCCGCCGGAAAGGACGGCAACGCCCAAATCTTTGCCAATGGGAGATTTAACCTTTCTGCCCAGCCGTAAGTTGTAAACGCGGATATTTTCTGGCATATTAGGGAGGGATTGGAAAATCCCTCCCTTTTTTTTATTGTAATTAGAACGGGTTCTATTAACTCACGATAAAAACAGACTGAGTTATGATTTTGCGATGCAAGTGAGATAAAGGGGGAAAATACTAAATACGAAAACTACCTCCCCTTGCCCCTCCTTGTAAAGGAGGGGAGATTGGCTGTCGAAAAAACTCCTCCCCTTTACAAGGGGAGGCTGGGTGGGGTATCTGGTCTGGTATCTGGGTGCGGTATTAAGAAAGGGGCTGGACTCCCGTTGTGCTCGGCATTACCCCCTCTCCCCTGTGGCGAGAGGGCAGGGATGAGGGGGGAGAGAAGATTAAAGCATATTTGCAGGCAAACTCGTCAATGCAAGTCAACGGCATTAAAAAATTATTTCTAATCCCGGTTTTTTTCCCGCTCCTTCTTATCCCCGCAGGCATTCTCTTGTGGTCAGGGGTCCTCGGGGCGCCGTTCGTTTACGACGATTACATGTATATCGTCCATAACCCTGAGATAATGTCGTTAAAGAACTTCCTCGGTTTTTCAGGCACGAGATATTTCGGGTTTTTGAGTTTTGCCTTGAACTATGCGGCAACAAAGCTCGACCCATTCTGGTTTCATCTGACCAACATATTCATACACTCCATTAATGCTGTCCTCGTTTTCTATTTGGTCGCGGTTCTGTCAAAAAACCTCTCCCCCTCACCCTTCCCTCTCCCCCGTGGGGAGAGGATTAAGGTGAGGGGGAGAGGGAAGGGTGAGGGGGCCGGCGCACTTGAGCCTGTCGCGATTATCTCCTCATTCATATTCCTCGTCCATCCCATTCAGACAGAGGCGGTAAACTACATAAGTCAGAGGTTCACATCGCTCGCAACGCTGTTCTACCTCTCGGCGCTCGTCTGTTACGCCCTATCGCGCATGAATGAGGAAGGCGGCTGGAAAAAATGGGGTCTTTACATCTTATCCATGGCTTCAACAATTGCCGCGATGAAGACAAAGGAGTTCAGCTTCACCATACCTTTTGCGCTCACGGCCTATGAATTCATATTCTTTACAGGAAGCGTCAAGACACGGGTGCTCAGGCTTCTGCCGTTTTACCTCATGCTTCCCATAATACCTTTGACCCTCTTTGCCCCTGATATTGGCCTCGGCCTAAAGGCATTAGGCATTGAAGAGAAATTAAGGGCCGCGCAGGTTAGCGAGGCCGTGTTTCTACAGAGGGATGTGTATGTATACACGCAGTTTAATGTGATAGTAAAATATCTCGGTCTGTTCTTCTGGCCCAAGGGCCAGACGATACTGCACAGCCCTAAGCTTGTCCATTCAATCCTTGAATTAGAAGCGCTTTTATCGCTTGCCTTGCTTCTATCGCTTCTTGCCCTTTCGGCATATGTGCTCTGGAGGTCAAGAAAGTCAAAGGGTCTCTACGGCGCGCTTTTTTCCTTCGGG
>CAYIRV010000275.1:0-2503 GCA_964365865.1 uncultured Thermodesulfobacteriota bacterium
ACCCGATAACCGAAGAGACGACCGGCATAGACCTCGTTAAAAAACAGATAGAGATCGCCGCAGGCAAGCCGCTCGGATTCACACAGGAGGATGTCAGGATAAACGGCTACGCAATGGAATGCAGAATCTGCGCCGAAGACCCGAAGAACAACTTCCTCCCCTCCTTCGGCAGGGTCACGGCATACTATTCACCCGGCGGCATCGGCGTCAGGATAGACGGCGCCATATACAAGGACTTTATTATTCCGAGCTGTTACGATTCCCTCGCAGTCAAGCTCGTGGTAAAAGGCTCCACATGGGACGAGACCGTAAGGAGGATGCACAGATGCCTCGATGAGTTCGTGGTGCGGGGCGTCAAGACCAACATCCACTTCCTTAAGAACATCATGAAGGAGACCGAGTTCAGGAAAGGCGTCTTCGACACCGGATACATTGACAGAAAGCCTGAGCTGCTGAACTATGACGAATACAGGGACCCGACCGACCTCGTTGCCGCTATCGCGGCGACGATAGCGGCCCATCATGGGCTGTAAAAGACACCGGAGGAAGCAACCCCGATGAACAATAAGAACAAAAACAACAAGACCAAAACCGAGAGCCAGAAAAAGCCAGCCAAGACCTTCATAACCGATACGGTCCTCAGGGATTCGCACCAGTCGCTGCTCGCAACCCGCATGAGGACATCCGACATGCTCGATTCCGCGGCGCTCCTCGACAAGGTAGGGTACTGGTCCCTCGAGGTCTGGGGCGGGGCGACATTCGACGCGTGCCTGAGATTTTTGAAGGAAGACCCGTGGGAAAGGCTCAGGCTTCTCAGAAAGGCCATCCCTAACACGAGGCTTCAGATGCTCCTGAGAGGCCAGAACCTCGTGGGCTACAGGCACTACTCCGACGATGTGGTAAAAAAGTTCGTCGAGCGGGCCGCCAAGAACGGGGTGGACATATTCAGGATATTCGACGCCCTGAACGACTTCAGGAACATCGAGGTCGCGGTCAAGGCCGTGAAGAAGGCTAAGGCGCATGTGGAGGCCTCCATCTGCTACACCACATCCCCCGTGCACTCGCACGAGGGCTTCGTTGACATGGCCGTGAAGCTCGAGGCAATGGGCACTGACACCATATGCATAAAGGACATGGCCGGGCTTCTCACGCCGTGGGCCGCGTTTGACCTTGTTTCAAAGCTCAAGGAAAAGGTCAAGGCGCCGATACACCTACACACGCACGACTCATCGGGCCTTGCGGCAATGAGCTATTTAAAAGGCATTGAGGCCGGCGCCGCGATAATTGACACGGCCATATCAAGCCTCGCCTCAGGCACATCGCAGCCGCCGACCGAGTCCATGGTCGCGGCGCTCCAAGGAACGCCCTACGACACCGGGCTTGACCTGTCGCTCCTTGCGGACATAGCCGAGAGGTTCAGGGCCGTAAGGAAGAAATACAAGCGCTTTGAGAGCGAATACACCACCATAAACACGAAGACCCTCGTTGTCCAGATACCGGGGGGCATGATTTCGAACTTAGCGCACCAGTTGAAGGAGCAAAACGCCATCGAGAGGATGGAAGAAGTTTACGATGAGATACCGCGGGTGAGAAAAGACATGGGGTATCCGCCGCTCGTTACGCCGACCAGCCAGGTAGTGGGCACTCAAGCGACGCTCAATGTCCTCATGGGCGAGAGGTACAAGGTAATCACGAGCGAGACCCGGAACTACTTCAAGGGCCTCTACGGCACGCCGCCCGGCCATGTTGACGAAGAGGCGAGAAGGCTCGCCATAGGGGATGAAAAGCCCATAACATGCAGGCCCGCGGACCTGCTTGAGCCTGAGCTCGATAAACTCGCGAGGGAACTCGACGGAAAGGCCAAGACCATAGAGGATGTATTGACATACGCGCTCTTCCCTGTGGTGGCGCTTGAGTTCTTCGAACAGAGGGAGGCGGGAAAACTCGAGCCTGAATCCCTCGAAGAGGCCGTTGAGGATAATAAAGAAGCGGCCCCGATGCCCCGTCTTGCGCCGAGCGAGTTCATAGTTACCGTGCACGGCGAATCCTACAAAATCAAGGTCGCCGGTTCAGGGCACAAGGTTGCGGGCAAGAGGCCCTTCTTCATCTCCGTTGACAACCGCCTCGAAGAGGTGATGATAGAGACCCTCACCGAGGTGCTCCCGACCACGGCCGGCGAGATAGAGCAGCCTTCAACCACGCAGTCCGTAAGGCCAAAGGCAAAGAAGGAAGGCGATGTTACCACGCCCATACCCGGAAAGGTCACATCCATAAAGGTCTCTGTCGGGGACAAGGTGTCCGAGGGGGACACCCTTCTGACGGTCGAAGCCATGAAGATGGAGAACGAACTCCACACCCCGATAAGCGGGATTGTAAAAAAAATACTCGTCAAGATAGGCGACTCCGTGAACCCGGACGAGACCCTCATGGAGATAGAGAAGGGAGATTAATCCCCCTTATTCTCACACGTTTGACCCCACCCATACCAACCCCACAACGCGGG
>CAYIRV010000276.1:0-2491 GCA_964365865.1 uncultured Thermodesulfobacteriota bacterium
GCCGTAAACCCTTCAAGTATCTAAAAAAATATTATATTATAAAAAGAGGGAGCGCTCAATTAAAACATATGGGGCCGATGCTTCTCAAAAATATCGTCGAAGAGCTTAACGCACTGCTGAGCAAAGGGGTCATCTCAAAGATTCAGCAGAGCGACGAGCGGAATATCGCCTTAAAGGTCTTTGTCAGAGGCAAAGACCTTAAGCTTCTCATATCCGCGCACCCGGGCATGGCGAGGATGCACATAACGGAACATGTTCCCCCCAATCCGCCACGGCCTTTAAGGTTCTGCGCTTTTTTGAGAAGCCGTCTCACAGGCGCGCTGATACAAGACATACATCAGGACCAAGGACAAAGGATAGTCCGGATTTCGTTAAAAAAGCGCGCTGATGACAAAGAGGAGTCTTACGCGCTCATAGCCGAGCTTACCGGAAAATCCGCCAACATCATACTCGTTGACAATAGCGGCATTGTGGGCGATTCATTAAGGCATTTTCCGCCTGAGTCATATCCGAGGCCGGTTATGCCCGGCATAAGGCTTGAACCCCTTCCGCCGAGGCAAGGCCCATGGAAAGAGGAGCATATAGAGAAAAAAGAGGGCCTGTCATGGAACAAGGCCGCTGACCTGCATTATTGCGGTCTGTTGTCAAATGAAGATGCCTCAGACGAGAAGGGCATTATAAAGAGCGCCATAAAAAAGGCTCGCGCTCAGGCCAAAAGGCTTATTGAAAACCTCAACTCAGACAAGGAAAAGGCCCAAAGAAACCTCAAAGGCTCCAAGCTCGGGGAACTCATAGTTTCAAACATGTCTGCCATTAAAAAAGGCGTGAAAGATGCGTTGCTCATGGACTACTCTGCCCTGCCTCCCGCAAAGCTCTTGGTTGAGCTTGACGAAAAGCTTTCTCCTTATGGGAACGCGGAAAGGTATTTCAAAAAGGCCAAAAAGGCCAAGACCGCGCTCAATATGCTCGGCTCAAGGATTACCGAGGCGCAGGCTGAACTTGAATACCTTAATGAACTCGAATACGGGCTTGAGGAGGCATTGACAAAACAAGAGCTTGATGAGCTTATTAGCGAACTTGTCGAGGGAGGTTATGTGAAGGCCGCGCTGCTCGAAGGGGCAAAGGCCGTTAAGACGCGGCCCTGCGAACCAGTAAGAAAGGCCCGAACAAGCGAGGGCTTTACGCTCCTCTGCGGAAAGAGCGCAAAGGGCAATGACTTGATTGTGAAAAAATACGCCAAAGACAAAGACATATGGCTCCATGCCTCAGGAGTGCCCGGCTCGCATGTGCTTATAAAAACAGCCGGAAGGGAGCAAGAGCTTACGGAAAAGACCATCATCGAGGCCGCGGCCTTTGCCGCATGGCATTCAAAAAGCCGCGCAGCTAAAAAGGCCGAGGTCATATACACAGAGGCTAATAATGTGTTCAAGCCAAAGGGCGCTCATCCCGGCATGGTAATGGTCAAGGAATACAAAAGCATAATGGTGGAGCCAAAGGATATGAGCGCTATGGAAGACCATGACTGAGCCTTACAACCCGTTATCCTATTATCTTAAATCCCGTTTCGGCTGCAAGGTGCGTAAGGTCAGCATAAACGCGGGCTTCACCTGCCCGAACAGGGACGGGACAAAAGGCAGAGGCGGGTGCATATACTGCGAGCCAAAGGCCCTTATCCAAGAGACTTATTCAAAAGGCATGGGAGTCAAGGAACAGCTCGCTCTGGGCATCGAGGGACTTAAAGCTACGGCCAAGGCAGACAAGGTCATAGCCTATTTTCAGATAAACACCAACACATACGCGCCGATTGAATATCTTAAGGCGCTTTACGCCGAGGCAATAGAGCATCCGGATGTCGTATGCCTCGCAATATCCGCAAGACCCGACTGCGTGGGAGACGATGTAATAGGGCTTCTTAAGACCCTCAAGGAGAAAAAACACCTTTGGGTGGAATTAGGGCTTCAATCCGCAAACGATAAGACCCTCGAATACATCGGCAGGGGACATACTGTCAAGGACTTCTCCGGCGCCGCAAGCCGCATCCATAAGGCCGGAATAGATATTGTCGCGCACATGATTATCGGCCTGCCGGCAGAGGGAAGGGACGATATTTTAAACACAGTGAGGTTCATCAATAACTGCGGAGTATGGGGGCTCAAATTCCACCAGCTCGAGGTCGTGAAAGGCACGCGGCTCGAAGAACCATTCAGAAGAGGCGAGTTTAGGGTCTTAAGTCTTGAAGAATACAAAGACCTCGTGATAGAATGCCTCGAAAATCTGTGCCCTGAATCCGTTGTGCACAAGCTCGTCGGGTATACGCCGGATGAACTCCTCATCGCGCCGAAATGGGGCGCAGGCAAACACAGACTCATTGACCTTATAAAGGCCGGGATGCTCGAAAAAGGCACGCATCAAGGCGCAAAATACAATACAGATTCGCGGTAACGGAGGTTATATGGCTGATTTGAGAATAAGGAAGTTGGCTTCCATACTT
>CAYIRV010000277.1:0-2489 GCA_964365865.1 uncultured Thermodesulfobacteriota bacterium
GCGGTCGCTCATAACGATGGTGACCTGGTGCAGCGCTTCCGGCAGCGAGGTCCAGAAGTCCCAGTTGTTGCGTGCGCTGCGCATGTTGGTGCGCGGGTCTCTCTTGACGGCGTGGTTGAGGTCCGGGAACTTGAGCGGGTCGCGCAGGAAGAAGACCGGAGTGTTATTACCCACCAAATCCCAGTTCCCTTCCTCGGTATAAAATTTGATTGCAAAGCCCCGGATGTCACGCTCGCCATCGGCGGCGCCGCGCTCACCGGCCACCGTGGAAAAGCGTATGAAGAGTTCTGTCTTCTTTCCTGCTTTAGAGAATATTTTGGCCTTGGTAAAACGGGTTATATCATGCGTTACGGTAAGGGTGCCGTAGGCGCCGGAGCCCTTGGCGTGCATGCGGCGCTCGGGGATTACCTCCCGATCAAAGTGGGCGAGTTTCTCCATGAACCAGACGTCCTGCAGCAGCATCGGGCCGCGCGGCCCGGCGGTCATTACATTCTGATTGTCCGCGACCGGAGCGCCGGCGTTGTTAGTCAGTTTTTTCTTATCGTCGGCCATAAAGAATCATCCTCGTTCTCAATCTCTCCTGATAAGGAGAGGTGTGCTTATACATAGACTGTAATCTATGTATTGCCGGATATAACAGGAAGCAGCCATGCAATCTTAACAGGTTTCGAGAATTTCACACAAGAGGAAGGCATGGCTGCTGATTACACCCGCTACTCCGCTACCCCAATACCGCATCCTTACATGCCTTAGCCACTCTGAACTTCACACCCTTCTTTGCCGGAATTTCAATGGCCGCGCCTGTCTGAGGATTCCTTCCCATCCTTGCTTTTCTATCTACAAGGACAAGTTTTCCTATGCCCGGAACCGTAAAAGAGTTTTTAGCCTCTTCGTAAGCAAGTTGTGTCAGCGCGTCCAGCATTTCTGCCGCAACCTTTTTTGTTACACCTGTTTTCTCGGCGATATTGTCCGCTATCTGAGATTTTGTAAGCGCCTTTGTCATGGAAGTCTCCTTATGAGGTATTTATTAGTCTACGAGTCTTACACGGAATGAGGGGTTTGTTCAAGGAGAAAATAAGATAAACAAAAAGCTCAATTACTAAGCGATTTCACCATGTCTGTTGATGAATGAGTCAGTCGCAAATCAAATCGTGGGAAGGTTGTTAAAACTTGCCGGATTAAACCATTCGCCGCCATCGGCGACAGCCCTTATCGCTCTTTTGAGGAGAGGCGGAGAGGTGTTTTCTGCGAGTACACCCTTAAGTTTCTTGGCAGCGATGGCCGAAGCAATATTGTCCGGCCCGCAGCCTGAATCCAAGAGAATCAGGTTCAGCTTGTGTCCCTGCCCGATTTCTCCAAATTCGTTATACAGGGTGATTAAATCTATCAGGATAACATCCGGAACAAAGTCTTCGATCATTTTATAAGGGCTGCTGCCGGCCTTAAAGACTTCTTCAACCTTGAAATCCTCCGAGTCTGCGCCTTCAAGCAACATTTTTACCCCCTCTGAAAAAAGGACATTGCTGAAAGCCACCATAACTTTTATGCTCATGTCCGGCCCTCTCTTTGCCATTAAACAAACCTGCCATTTATAAATGCCGCGTAAGGATGCATATCACCACGAAATCGTATCAACTCGGAATTAAGACGGGATTCTGTAACCTGAATGTGTGTTAAGGCCGGAAAACAAGTAAACACGGCATCTTATGCCTGAGGGTTTGGAATAAATATTTGAACCGCAATCAGTTTTGAAGGCAGGGTTAGGGTGGTATAAGAAGCGAATGATGTTACGCTTGGGGTTTTATTATAAAGAAAAGAGGCAGACCCACAGAAACAGGTCTGCCTCTTTATCAAGCTTAGAGCTTTACTACATTGCTTGCCTTGGGGCCCTTGGGTCCATCGACAACATCAAAACTCACCGCCTGACCTTCTGCCAGGGACTTGAATCCCTGATCCTGAATGTCAGCATAGTGCACAAACACGTCTCCGCCTTCTTCTTTGCTGATGAATCCGAAGCCCTTGGACTCGTTGAACCACTTAACAGTTCCTTTTGTCACGATTGCATACCTCCTTTTTAAGTATTTGAAGGTTTACGGAGGTATAGTCATGAAAAAGCGACAAAGTAATTGTCTTTGCGGCTGTTAACAACAAACCCATCCGAAACTTCAATGTTGGCATCATCTCACATAATCCCGAAGAGGTCAAGACTTATTATTCATACGCCGTTACCTGTAATAATATCCGGCACTAAGGCCATATATGTATAAATAAGGGACACTATCACTTCTTACCTCGATGTGGATGTTCGTGTAATGGCTACGCTCAAAAAAAGAAGGGGCTGCGAAGGCCGCAACCCCCTGATTTACTATGGCGTCCCCACCGGGATTCGAACCCGGGTTACCGCCGTGAAAGGGCGAAAGGACCGAAAACCATAACGCCTTGATTCGTGGCTGGTTTTCCCGTTTTGCCTTGAAAAACGCGGCGTTATG
>CAYIRV010000278.1:0-2480 GCA_964365865.1 uncultured Thermodesulfobacteriota bacterium
ATACGAAAGCCTTAAATACATAGACGTCCTCAAGAACGGACTTAAGGTCATGGATGCGACGGCCATATCCCTGTGCATGGACAACAATCTTCCGATATTGGTATTCAACATAAAGGGGCACGGCAACCTCCTGAAGGTAGTAATGGGCGAGCCGATAGGCACGGTTGTTTCCGCTTGATGCGCGGCCCGGCATAGGAGGCATTGAAGGAATATGTCAAAGGAAGCAATCCTGACGGAGCTTAAACTCATGGCTGATAAGGCCATAGACGCCCTTGGGCACGAGCTTTCCGGCCTGAGGACAGGCAGGGCGTCCATTGCCATGTTCGACAACATCAAGGTTGACTACTACGGGACCATTACGCCCATAAAGCAGCTCGCTAACTTTTCCGTGCCTGAGCCCCGCCTGATAATCATGCAGCCGTGGGATGTAAGCCTCATAGGCGCTATTGAGAAGGCCATCCTCGCCTCGGACATCGGCATCACACCGGCAAACGACGGCAAGGTGCTCCGGATAAACATCCCACAGCTTAACGAGGAGAGAAGAAAGGAACTTGTCAAGGTGGCGAAGCGCTTTGCCGAAGAGTGCAGGGTCTCAATAAGGAACGCGAGAAGGGACGCTAACGAGACTTCAAAAAAACTTGAAAAGGATAAAAACATCTCGCAGGACGAGCTTAAAAAACTCCAGCACGAGATTCAGGAGATAACCGACAGGCAGGGTGTCAGGGTTGACGAGGTTTTGGCCAGGAAAGACGCTGAAATCATGGAGGTTTAACGAGCCTGTGCTTGAGATGTAAGTGGTTTTGTGGTAGATTGATACATGGCCTTTTTTGAAGATACGCGCATGTCCGACACGCAGGAAAATAAGATTCCAAGGCACATAGCCATAATAATGGACGGCAATGGACGCTGGGCCCGGAGAAGGCTTAAGAACAGAATCAACGGCCACAGGAAGGGCATTAGCGTAGTGCTTGACACGGTCAGGCGCTGCAGCGAGCTTGGGGTCGGGTATCTTACCCTATACACCTTTTCAGTGGAGAACTGGAGCCGCCCGGCCATCGAGGTGCGCCTCCTCATGAAACTCCTTGAGAGGCACCTCAAGGCAGAGGCAGAGAGCCTTATCGAGAACAACATCAGGTTCAAGGCCATAGGCCGCATACATGACCTGCCGAAGAGCGTAAAGGACATAATATCCTCGCTTGAGGCCGACACTATGCGCTCTACAGGCATGACCCTCTATCTCGCGCTCAGCTACTCGGGAAGGGATGACATCCTCTCTGCCGCGAAGACGCTCGCCGAGAGGGCCGCTAAGGGGCAGCTTAAACATGAGGATATCACGGAGGAGATGTTCAACTCCTGCCTTTACACCTCAGGTGCGCCTGACCCTGACCTTCTCATAAGGACGGGCGGCGAGAAGAGAATCAGCAACTTTCTTCTCTGGCAGCTCGCATACACGGAGATATATGTAACCGATGTCCTGTGGCCGGACTTCACGAATGAGCAGCTCGACGAGGCCATACGCGATTACCAGAGGCGGGAGCGCAGGTTCGGTCAGGTCAAGGAAGAGAAGGCCGTTGCCGCAGGCTGAACCGGCTCGCGCCGGCGTCCTCGCGCCCGGAAAAAAGCAATGAAGGGTGTCTCTAAAAATCAGCGACCCCCCCTTAATCCCCCCATTTAATTAAAGGGGGGGATTAAGGGGGGGGGCAAGGCAGGGCGGAAATAAATAGCGCAGCATATATATGAATATGTGAGCATTTTTTCTTCCGCCCTAACGAAGAGATCGGGAAAAAGAGCGATTTTTAGAGGCAGCCTGAGGAGATGGAAGTCTGAAAAGGGTAGCTACAGCGTTCTTTCTCGTCCCGGCGGTCATATGGCTCACCCTGTATGCCTCTCTTTTATGGCTCTTTTTAGCAGTAGCCGCGGCCATCATCCTCGCTTTCCTCGAATACAATAATCTCACGGCCCCTGCTGTAAGGGACAGGCATATTGAGACCTTGGCGCTCGCGGCCTCGGCGGTAATCCCGGCCGTCTTTTTCTTTTCAGGCCCTGCGGACTGCCCTGCGCTCCTCTCTGCCGCGGTGGCCGCCTTTTTCCTGAGGGGTATGCTCTCAGGCAGGGCATTCAGGGATTTCCTTGTTGATGCGTCCTTAAAGACATTCGGCCTCGTCTATATAGCCGTGCCTCTGTCATACATGATACTTGTTAAGGATACGGAACTGGGAGGGGCGCGGCTCCTTTTCTTTTTTATCGTCATCTGGTCGAGCGATACATTCGCCTACATAACCGGAAAGGCGTTTGGAAGGCATAAGTTCGCGCCTGTATTAAGCCCGGGGAAAACGATTGAGGGCGTGTTCGGGGGCCTTGCAGGCAGCCTCGTTGCCGCCGTGGTATTCAACAGGTTTATGAATACAGGCTTCGCCCTGCCTGAGGCCCTTGCCATAGCCTTTGTGCTTGCATGGGCTGGCATTGCCGGGGACCTCGCG
>CAYIRV010000279.1:0-2470 GCA_964365865.1 uncultured Thermodesulfobacteriota bacterium
CATGATAAACGGTATTGTCGAACGATGTGTAGGCGTTTATGTCGCCGCCGACCGATTCAACCGCCCTTGCGATTTCGCCGAGTCCTCTCTTCTTAGTGCCCTTGAACAGCATGTGCTCGAATATATGGGATATGCCGGCGTTCTCCTCTGTCTCGTCTGCCCCGCCGACCTTTACCCACATCTGCACGGCTACGGCAGGCGACGATGGGACCTCCTCGATAATCACGGTCATGCCGTTTTCAAGCCTTGTTTTATACGGCTCTTTGGCAAAGGAGTCTGCGGCAAATGAAAGGACTATTGCGAAAAGCAGCAGCGCGGCAAAATGAATCTTGCGGGATTGCGTCATTCTCATATATTCGTCTCCTTGAATTATTCGTTGGTACAAAATACAACAAAGAGCTTTTTTTTTCAACCTCAGCGCAATCAAGGACGTTGTTGCGAGGGCAGGGGATTCAGAGAAGGCGCTTCCGAGATGATGAAAGACCGGGCAGTTGCTATGACTATCAGCGAGGCAGGCTCAGGCTGAACGTTTTATTTTTTTCAAATCCGCGGGCCCTGTTATATTCCGTGGCGCCATGAGTCGAGCCCACTCTTTTTTAGTGAGGATTTTTTTTGAAACAGTTATCTCCTTGATGGTCTTTCCGGTGCGGACAGCCTCGTATGCGGCCTCCGCGGCCTTTTCATAGCCTATGAACCTGTTAAGCGCTGTTGCAAGCCCGGCGGAAGTCTCAAGGTATTCAGCGCACCTTTTCGCGTCTGCCTTTATGCCGATAACGCATCTTCGGGTAAAGGCGTTCACGGCGTTAGCGAGTATTTCAATTGACTGAAGGATGTTATGGCTTATGACAGGCCCCATGACATTAAGTTCAAGCTGTCCTGCCTGAGCGGCCATTGTTACGGCAAGGTCGTTGCCTATGACCTGAAAACACACCATGGCGAGCATCTCGGCCATTACCGGATTCACCTTTCCGGGCATTATGGACGAGCCGGGCTGCACTGCCGGAAGCTTGAGTTCCCCAAGCCCTGTCCGGGGGCCGGAGCTTAAAAGCCTTATGTCGTTCGATATCCGTATAAGTTCAATGGCCGTGTCCCTGAGCGCGCCAGAGAACCACGAAAAATCCGCCATGCTGTTCAGGGCCTCATGAGGGTCAGGGGCAATCTTAAGACCTTTGAGCCCTGATACCCTCGAAAGCTCCTTAAGCACGGTTTTTCTGTATGCCGGGTGCGTGTTAAGCCCTGTGCCTGCGGCCGTGCCACCGAGGCCGATTCTTTTAAGCCTTTCATGAGCCGCGTTTATTTTTTCAATGGAGCTTTCGACGGATGAAGCATAGGACAAAAACTCTCCTCCGAGCCGGACAGGAACGGCGTCCTGAAGGTGCGTCCTCCCGGACTTTATTATCTTGTGAAACTCCCTGCCCTTAGCTGAGAGCGCGCGTTTAAGGCCGCTCATTGCAAGGGCAAGCCCTGATGAGGCATTGACAATCGAGAGCCTCATCGCAGTGGGGAAGACATCGTTCGTTGACTGGGACATGTTCGCATGGTCGTTGGGATGCACAGGGGCGTAAGCGCCTTTTTTGCCTCCCAAAAGCTCATTCGCCCTGTTTGCAATGACCTCGTTAGCGTTCATGTTGTGCGATGTGCCTGCCCCTGCCTGATACGCATCAACTATGAACTGGTCGTTGAACATTCCGGCCATAATATCATCGCACGCCTTTATTATGGCCCGGCCTCTTTTCTTGTCGAGAAGTCCCAAAGATATGTTCGCAAGGCACGCGGCCTTTTTCACGCAGGCCGTGGCTGTGATAAATTCCTGTTTCGGCCTTATGCCGCTTATGCGGAAATTTTCAGACGCCCTCTCCGTCTGTATGCCGTAGTACGCATGAACGGGAACAGGCATGGTTCCGAGCGTGTCTTTTTCAATCCTAAATTTTTTGAGGTTTTTACGCATATTAAAAGGCGGGTAATGGAATATTACCCTTTGATGAAAGACCTGTCAGGCGCGAGGGGTTCGCTTATGTCAATGTGGCCTGCGATGGTGTCCTGTTTTTGCCCTGCCACGAGGATTCTTACCTTTTTGATTTCAGGGAAATTGACGGCAATGGAATTGACTATTGAATAAACGGTCTGGAGCTCGGCTGAGGAGCCTCCCCAGTGTTTTTCCTTAAGCTCAGGGCTGAAGTCCGCTGTGGCGACCCCGTCCTTGATTTTTACCCCGAGGAGCGCCGTGCCTTCGGGTATCGTCCTCTCCAGGCCGGTCTTGGGGCCGTCTATGACTGCGCGGAGTGTTTCGCTTACCTCATCCTCAAGCCCGCCCGCATGTATCATCCTCTTTTCCGTTGCGAGGCTCTTTCCGTCCTCGCCGATAAAGTAGAGGCTTACTTCCTTGAACTCCTTGATTGTCTTAACCGCGGGCCGAGGGGGCCTTTTTATTACGCCTGAGAGCCTTTCACCGAAGAACGCGAACACGAGG
>CAYIRV010000280.1:0-2467 GCA_964365865.1 uncultured Thermodesulfobacteriota bacterium
GCGCCGAGAAGCAGATTGAAAAGAAATGTGTATAAAATCTTGAGCGCGAGGCTGTCGGCGAGCGCGCCTGTCAGGGGCTTGAGGTAAGCGAGGGTTTGAATCTCCTTCAGGAGTTCCTGCCTAAGCTCAACCACGGCCGGTATGCCCTTCATCACGGCCCACTGGCCGAAAAAGAGAAATACGATATGGGCGAGCGCGAAGAAAACGATGAGGTTCCTCCGCCTTTTGAGCGCCGCGATTGCCTCCTTAAGAAGTCCGGTTATTTCCATTTTACAAAAATTCCCCGCATCATTCAAACAAGACTATGAGAAAGACGCCCGCGAGCATGACCGAGCATCCGAGGAGCCTCTCCTTTATGTTAGCCTCGTTGAAAATGAGCCTGCCGAAGAGCACGCTGAAGACAAGGCTCGTCCTTTTGACCGAGATTACATACGCGACCTGCGCCATGCTTATGGCCGCGAAGTGCGATATTATCATGATTGCGGCGAAAAACCCCAATACAATAAATGTCCTGGGTCTTGAAAATAAAAGCCCTGCCTTTCCCTTTACCTTGACTACGGCGAAAAGGGCCATGCTCAGCACAAAAGGATAAAAAAACGCGAAGAACGCGGGGCTCGAATGCTTGAGCGCCACCTTTCCGAGCGTTGATGTTATGCTGTAAATGAAGGCAACGGCTATCATCAACAGGGACCCGGGCTCTTTGAACGCGGCCTTCAAAGGCCCTAAAAGCCCGTATCTCGACGCGCTCACATTGAGAAGATACGCGCCCGCTGCAATGAGCGCTATGCCCATGACCCCGCCGGTCCCCGGGACCTCGCCCAGAAAAACAAATGCGATGAATATGATGAATACAGGGCTTAATGCCATGAACGGCACGCTCAGGGAAAGAGGCGACAGCTTAATGGCCTTTACATAAAGTATAAGGGCGAGCACCTCAAGCGGAAGGAGGGTTAGCACAATCAGAAAAAAGGTCAGGTCAAGCTTTGGCACGCCCACAAAAACAAGACCGACCGCGAGGAACGGGAGCGCATACCCCTCCCTCACCCACGCGATTACCAACTCGTCGGTCTGGGCGAGCGCCTTCTTGCTCAGGACATCAAGCGTAGAAAGCGATATTGCAGTAAGAAGCGCTAAAAAAAACCAGGACATTTTAATGGGCCGCTGAAATCCCCCTCAATCCCCCTTTATGAAAGGGGGAGGTTCCCTCAAAATGCCTTGTTTGGCTGCAGGGCGCATTATGCAAATAAGCCCTGTCATGCAAATAATAAGCCCGAGGGTCTAATTTGTCCACGGCTATTTATGCCTTGATTCGGGGTTTATGCGCTGAGTTCATACTTGATAAGCCCGACCGCGAATATGCGGGAATCAGTATATGGGAGAACCGCTGGTATGGAATGTCTCCTCGACTGTTTCGCGGCCCTTTTTTAATTCAGTTATCGGTTATCGATTTTAACCGATGACTGTTTTAAAATGAACGCATATTTTACGCTTGGGTTAAAAACTGTTATAATCTTTTTCAGTTACTCTGATTACTTTAAATTCCCTGCGTGAAAAAAGCAATCCGAAATAAAAAGACCGCGCTTACAATCATGCTTCAGGGCACATCCTCTCATGTGGGGAAAAGCGTGCTTACAGCAGCTCTCTGCAGGCTATTCAGGGACAAAGGGCTGAACGTCGCGCCGTTCAAGGCCCAGAACATGGCCCTTAACTCCTGTATCACAAGGGACGGCTCTGAAATCGGCCGTGCGCAGGCCTTTCAGGCAGAGGCTGCGGGCATCGAGCCTTCGGCTGACATGAACCCCGTGCTTTTAAAGCCCACCGGCGACTCTATGGCGCAGGTAATCATACAAGGCCGTGTTTTCGGCGTCATGTCCGCTGTTGAATACCATTGCTTCAAGAAAAAGGCGCGGCCCTTTGTGCGCCAAAGCTTCGAGAGGCTTTCAAAGGCATACGATGTCATCGTGATGGAGGGCGCTGGAAGCCCTGCTGAAATCAACCTTAAGGAAAACGACATAGCCAACATGGGCGCGGCCCTGATGGCCGAAAGCCCAGTAATCCTCATCGGCGACATTGACCGGGGCGGGGTGTTCGCCTCCCTCGTGGGCACAATGGAGCTTCTGTCGCCCGAAGAAAAAAGGCTGGTAAAGGGTTTCATAATAAACAAGTTCAGGGGGGACAAGTCGCTCCTTCAGCCCGGTTTGGATTTTCTTGAAAAACGCACAAAGCTCCCGGTCTTGGGCGTAGTGCCGTATATGGACAACCTCCTTATAGACGAAGAGGATTCCCTGTCTCTCAGGGGTTGCTCTTACGGCAAGGCGGACGCAAGGCTGTCAATCGGCGTTATAAGGCTTCCGAGGATTTCAAACTTCACTGACTTTGACCCGTTCAAACATGAGCCTCAAGTGGAGCTTCGCTTCATTGATGCGCCTGAAGATGTGTCTTCTTCTGATTTGGTAATCATACCCGG
>CAYIRV010000281.1:0-2461 GCA_964365865.1 uncultured Thermodesulfobacteriota bacterium
CGTGTTTCTCCTCGCATCGGTGGTAATCAACTACTCGCTGCTTGAGCGCTTCGCTTACTTCATATACGGCTCCTCGCTCGCCCTCCTCATAGCAGTGCTGTTCATGGGCCGTTCGAGCGGCGGCGCGCGGAGATGGCTCGACCTCGGCCTTTTCTCGCTCCAGCCATCGGAGCTTTCAAAACTCGCGCTCGTTATAATGCTCGCCAAGCACCTGAGCGCAAGGCCTCAGCCTCCGAAGGGGCTTGAGATAAAAGACCTCGCGGCCCCGGGCCTCGTACTCATGGCGCCGTTTCTCCTTATCGCCAAGCAACCCGACCTCGGCACCGCGATAATACTCTGGCTTATATTCTGGTCAATCATTCTGACGGTGAAAATAAGGCGGAGGACGCTCGTCGGCATATTCGCGGCCTTCGGCGCTATACTGCCGTTCGCGTGGAGCGCCTTGAAGGGATACCAGAAGGCGCGGCTTACGAGCTTTCTCGACCCGAACGTTGACCCCCTCGGCACAGGATACCACCTTATGCAATCAAAGATCGCCATAGGCTCAGGGGGATTTATCGGAAAAGGCTTCACAAAGGGCACTCAGGGAAAACTGATGTTCCTTCCTGAGCACCATACGGACTTCATATTCGCGGTCCTTGCCGAGGAATGGGGCATTATAGGCTCGTTCATCGTGCTGGCGCTTTTCCTGACCCTTGTCATGAGCGGCATAAACACGGCCCAGAACTCAAAGGACAGGTTCGGGTTCTTTCTCGCATACGGCGTTACCGCCATGCTCTTCTGGCACGCGGCAATAAACATCGCAATGGTGTCCGGGCTCATGCCGGTGGTGGGCGTCCCATTGCCGTTCATAAGCTACGGCGGCTCGTTCCTCGTTACTTGCATGATAGGGGTGGGCCTTCTGATAAATGTGAATATGCGCCGTTACATGTTCTGACCCGATGCTT
Source organism: uncultured Thermodesulfobacteriota bacterium (assembly GCA_964365865.1). GTDB lineage: Bacteria > Desulfobacterota > GWC2-55-46 > GWC2-55-46 > GWC2-55-46 > CAYIRV01. The sequence continues at coordinate 948 of CAYIRV010000281.1, forward strand.
AAAAAAAACATAGTCAAATTCCTCGCAACAGGCGCCTATGCCGGCTGCTTCCCTGTGGCGCCCGGCACGGCCGGGACCGCGGCAGGGGTTATTATCGTCTGGCTGGCCTCGCTCTTCTCCCCTTTTGTCCAAATTGCCGCAACGGCGGTTATACTTGCCCTGTCAATCCCTATCGCATCCGCCGGCCTTAAGCTCTTCGGCGGCAAGGACCCCGGTCAAATAGTCTTCGACGAAATCGCAGGGACAATGGTATCATTCTTCCTCATGCCCGTAAACGCGCCGAGCATTATTCTGCTCTTCATGCTTTTCAGGTTTTTTGATATCGTCAAGCCGTTTCCCGCAGGCGTCATTGACAGAAAGCTCGAAGGCGGCGCCGGAGTCGTGCTCGACGATGTGGCCGCAGGCATATACGCCAACATCGCGGGACGGTTCATCCTATGGCTGTTAGTCTGAAAACAAGACCTGAAAAAACCATAGCGGGTTTTTTCAAGAAAAGACCGCCGTCAATGCCGTGCGTGGCAATCGCCGAGTCCTGCACCGGAGGTCTCGCCTCGCACATGCTCACAGCCGTGCCCGGAAGCTCGGCATACTTCGCCGGCTCGGTGGTAGCTTACAGCAACGCCGCCAAGATAAAACTCCTCGGCGTAAGCGCAAAGACCCTCAAAAAATACGGGGCAGTGTCGCGGGAGACGGCCCTCGGCATGGCAATAGGCGTAAAAACGCTCTTTAACGCAAAGGCCGCTGTCTCCATTACAGGCATAGCAGGCCCGGGCAACGCCGCATCCCTGAAACCCGTTGGCGCCGTCTATATATGCGCTATTGTCAATGGCAAAAAACATATCGAAAAGTTCATGTTCAAAGGAAGCAGGGCCTTAATAAAAAAACAGTCCGCCGAAACAGCGCTCAAAATGCTCGCAGATACCCTGCGTAACATGAGATGAATGAGGGGCTTTCTTGAGAGAAACTTTTTGTAAAAAGTTTCTCCAGCCCCCACCCAAACCCTCCCCCACGAGTGGGGAGGGAGCAAGGAAGGGGGGCGATTGAAAGCTCTCTTCAAAAACTTTTAATGTTGCCAAATTTCCCCCACCCCTTTCTGGTGCCAACTTTAGATTAGCAGGGTAAAAGGGGTGGGGGAAATTTGGCAAAAACACTAAAAGTCTTTGGAAAGGGGTCTGGGGGAAACCTTTCTACAGAAAGGTTTCCCCCAGAAAAACCCCCTTATTCATCCCACATTATGAGGTTATTTGTGGCCATAGAGTTGCCGGAGGAGGTTATGCGGCAGCTTAGCGCCGTGCGCGCGGAGCTTGACCGCGGGTTTAGGGATATTACTTGGGTCAGGCATGAGGGCATTCATCTTACGATTAAGTTTTTGGGAGAGGTGGATGAAGAGAGGGTTTCTGTTCTGACTGACGCGCTCAATGCCGCAAGACAAGGTGTAATGCCTTTTGCGGTGAAGGTCGGCCGCATAGGTGCGTTTCCTGATATGTCGAGGCCGAAGGTGTTGTGGGCCGGCG
>CAYIRV010000282.1:0-2427 GCA_964365865.1 uncultured Thermodesulfobacteriota bacterium
TGGCAGGGAAAAGATATTCGAGGCGCTCGATTCCGTTCAGCTTTCGAGGGACATACTCAAATCAGGCTTTGGAGAGATTTCCGTGGGACAGCGCCAAAGGGTGCTTGTCGCGTGGGCGATATTGGGCGGGCCTGATTTACTACTTTTCGACGAGCCTACGGCCGACATTGACATAGCAGGACAGGAGTCCATCTACAACATGCTCTACGCCCTTCAGAAGAACATGGGGCTCACCATCATAGTCGTATCGCACGACCTGAATGTCGTCTTCAAGCACGCCCACAGCGTCCTATGCCTGAACAAGAAGAACCTGTGCTTCGGCTCGCCGCGTCAGGTGCTCACGACAGAACAACTCCTCGGCCTTTACGGCGGAGAGCAGGCGTTTTTCGAGCACAAGCACGCAATCCCCCCTTAATCCCCCCTTTGTCAAAGGGGGGATTAAGGGGGGATTTGACAGATGGAACTATGCATAACATGATACTGCCGCTTCTCGTCGCGGCGTTTGTAGCCGCGTGCGCGAGCCTGTTGGGTTCCTTCGCCATACTTAAGCGGATGGCGCTCGTGGGAGACGCCATGAGCCATGTGGCGTTGCCCGGGCTCGCGCTCGCCATGATGTTCAAGGTCAACCCGTTCATCGGCGGGGTGCTTTTTCTTATCGTGGCCGTGGTGGGCATCTGGCTTATCCAGCACAAGACAAGCCTTTCCATAGACACGGTGGTGGGGGTGTTCTTCACATCGAGCCTCGCCATCGGCGCGCTCATCATGCCGGAGCACGAGCTTATCGAGGCGCTCTTCGGCAATATCATGGAGCTGTCCACCTACGAGACCGCGGCGTCAATACTGCTCTCAATCGCCCTCATAGCGGTTATAATAGCCCTGCACAAGCGGCTCGCCCTGTGCATGGTCTCCTCTGAAATCGCCCATTCTATAGGAGTCAACACCCGGAGGCTCGACTTCATCTACCTCATGGCCTTTGCGCTGTCCGTGGCCCTCGGCATACGGTTCGTGGGCGCGCTCCTCATGGGCTCCCTCGTCATAATACCCGCGGCGTCAGCCAAGAACATGGCAAGGAGCCTGAACTCCTTCATGGCCCTTTCAGTCATCTTCGGCGTCTTTGCCGCGTCGCTCGGCATTTTCGTATCATATTCCTACAAGCTTTCGCCCGGGCCCGTGTTCATAATAATCAGCGCCGGCATCTTCGCCGTGTCCCTGTTCGCAAGGGGATTCTCCCGCTCACCGGCTTAGTCTTCAAATTCCGTAAATTATAATAATGCGCGGTCTATTATGGAAATAGCGGTCATAAAAAAACCTTCCCGGCTCCTGTCTGGACACCTGTGGGTGTTCTCAAACGAGCTTGCCCAAAGCCCTAAGAGGTTCGAGCCCGGCTCTCTCGTGGAGCTTCAGGACAGGTTCGGGGCCTTCATGGGCATAGCCTATATCAACCCTCATTCGCTCATAGCCGCGCGCATACTCACCCGCAGGAAAGAGGAGATTAACGAGGGGTTTTTCAAAAAGAGGATATTGGATGCGCTCGAATACAGGAGGCCTTTTCTGAGGGAGGGCGGAGGGTTCAGGGCTGTATTCAGCGAAGGAGACCTCCTGCCCGGGCTTATAGTGGACAAATACGCGGACTGCCTTTCCGTCCAGTTCTTGACGCTCGGCATGGACAGGTTTTCGGACGCTGTAATCAACGTCCTCGATGAAATCTTCAAGCCAACGGCTATTGTTTTAAGGAACGACGGCTCTATGCGCTCTCTCGAAGGCCTTGTGCTTGAAAAAAGGCTTGTGAAAGGCCAATTAGACTCGCTTCCTGTGATACGGGAGGGAAAGGCCGTATTCGAGGTTGACCCTCTCGGAGGGCAGAAGACCGGTTTCTTCCTTGACCAATCCGAGAACAGGCTGGCCTTTTCGGCCATGGCAGGAGGCAAGACCGGCCTTGACCTCTTCTGCTACACAGGCGCGTGGACAATCGGCATGGCGCTTTCGGGCGTGGAAAACATCACGGCGGTTGACTCGTCAGACTCGGCGCTCAAACAGGCGCGGAAAAACGCGGAGCTTAACAATGTGTCTGAAAGGTGCTCGTTTGTAAAAGAGGATGTCAACAGGTTCGTGGAAGGAGCGCTTTCATCAAAGAGGCTCTACGACTGCATAACGCTCGACCCGCCCGCATTCGTAAAAAGCAGGGGCTCGGTCAGCGAGGGCGCCAGGGCATACCGGAAAATCAACGGCTCGTGCATGAGGCTTTTGAAAAAAGGCGGCCTCCTCGCCACATCGTCCTGCTCCTATCACATAGGCAGGGAGGAGTTCCTCGAAATACTCCGCAACGCGGCAAAGGACGCGGGACGCGCCTTCAGGCTCGTCGAGGCCCGGACCCAGGCAAAAGACCACCCTGTGAACCTCTCTGTGCCTGAGTCAGGGTATCTTAAG
>CAYIRV010000283.1:0-2421 GCA_964365865.1 uncultured Thermodesulfobacteriota bacterium
TACGCCTCACTTCTCGCTCTCGTCGCGCCTTGGTCTGCTTTGTTCTGACGCTCTGCATGCGTAGCTACTTATGTCGCTGTGTATAATACGGCCCGCAAGTCTGCGATTATAACATAAAAACCCGTAAATTAGAAAGAAAGTTGCGTTTTTTCGTCCTCTGGAGGGGCCGGGGGCCGGCCCCCGCGCCTCAGATACTCTATGCCGCCCAAGAGGCTTACGAGCGCCATTATGATGAACCACAGGAGCGAGAGCGTAAGGGCCTGTTCCTTTGGCGCGCCGATGCCGGTGAACAGGTAAACAAAGGCCCCTTCCCTTATGCCCAGGCCTGATAAGGATACTGGCAGCATGGATACGGTCGTCGTAAGGGGTATGAACAGGAAGTAGTAACCGAGACCCGCTTCAATGCCCAAGCCCCTGCCGACTATATAATAACCTGCGATAATGCCGCCTTGAACGAGCATGGAGCAGATGAAAATCTTGACGAGTATGTCCCTTCTGGCCTTATATCCCATGAGCACCTTGTAGAAGGTTTCGATTTTTTTATTTATGCCGTAGAGGTGAATACCGGCGAGGAGCCTCACAACCCAGCCGTGCAAAGGGCCGACCCATATCACGAGACTCGAAAGAACGAATAAGCCTATGAGGAGCAGAAAAAAGAAGGGCAGGGCCGTGCCTTTAATGAGCGCGTAACCCGGTATGAGCGCCGCAACGGTTATGAACATGAGCGCGACAAACCCCGAATACCTGTCCATGAATATCGAGGCAAGGGATATGTCGCCCCTTTTGGATTCCCTGTACAGGTAATAGCCCTTTACTATGTCGCCGCCCACGATTGTGGGCAGGAAGTTGTTGAAGAACATGCCGATGAAATAGATGGACAGGAGCCTCACATAAGACACATCCATGTCCTTTTTGAGGATTACCGACCAGCGGTATGTGGAGACCACCTGAGTGAGTATGAAGATGAGCGCGCCGGCCGCCACTGTAATTGGCCTGACAGAGGCCACGGTCTTCAGAAACGCGTCAATGCCTATGTTCCTGAAGAGAAAATACAGGATGGTGGCGCTGACCCCGACTTTTACAACAACGGATATAAGGTTTTTCATCTGCCGAGCACTTTCCGGACAGTGAAGATGGGCTTGCCCTGTGATTCGTGGTACACGCGCGCGAGCATCTCGCCTAAAAGGCCCATTATGACAAGTTGGACTCCGAGTATGATGAGGAGGATCGCAAGGAGAAGGAGCGGCCTTGAGCCTATGTCCCTGCCGAAGGCTATTTTTTCGACGCTTAGGTAAAGCGCGAGCAGGAAGCCGAGCGCGCCCATGACAAGTCCCGGTGTGCCGAATGCGTGTATGGGCTTGGTTGAGAAGCTCTGGAGGAATTTCACGGTTATTAAATCCAATATCACCCGCACTGTCCTCGATATGCCGTACTTGGATTTGCCGAACTGCCTCGGATGGTGCGTCGTCTCCACCTCTGTAATGGCCGCTCCCACCCAGCTCGCAATCGCCGGTATGAAACGGTGCATCTCGCCGTAGAGCCTTATGTTCTTTATGACCTCTTTCCTGTATGCCTTGAGCGTGCACCCGTAGTCATGGAGATGAACGCCTGTTGCGCGAGATATGAGCCAGTTGGCTATGATTGAGGGAAGCCTTCTCGATATGAAAGGGTCTTTCCTGTCCTTTCTCCAGCCGCTTACTATGTCAAAGCCGCGGATGCTGCCTAAGAGTTTCGGTATGTCCTTTGGGTCGTTTTGCAAATCCGCGTCCATTGTTACTATTATATCGCCCTTCGCGTAGTCGAAGCCCGCGGCCATTGCCGCGGTCTGGCCGAAGTTCCTCCTGAATGAGACAACCACCACATTGGGGTCCTTTTTCTGCATGTCTTCGAGGGCCGCGAAAGTCTTGTCCTTGCTCCCGTCGTCAATGAATACGATTTCATAGGGACTCTTAAGGCCGTCCATGACCTCTTTTATGGACTTATAGAGCGGCCCTACAGACTCCTCTTCCTCGAATACTGGTATTACTATAGATACGGATTCCGCCAAAAGACCTCCTTAACTACTTTTTCTCAAAGCCTGCTATCTTCTCAAGCTCTGCGACAAGCGGCAAAAGGTCTTTTGTCGCCGTGTCCCAGACAATTTCGAGGTCTATATCAAAGTATGCATGTATGAGGCGATTACGCATATTAATGATATCGAGCCAAGGAATCGCCGGGTGTTTGGTTCTCGTCTCCTGAGAAACCTTGCTTGCCGCTTCCCCGATTATCTCGATATCTTTAACCAGAGCGAGCGCCAACTGGCGGTTGTTGTCAAGGTCGCTTCTATTTTTAACGGATGCGAATGAGCACGCTTCTTTAGCCGCATCTAACATATGTTTTAAGCGAATAACATCATCTTTCCGCATACTCTACCTGCGCGGA
>CAYIRV010000284.1:0-2412 GCA_964365865.1 uncultured Thermodesulfobacteriota bacterium
CACCAAGGGCCACTCGCACAGGGTCTCGGCCTACTGCTCGGTGCTCGCGCGCGAGATAGGCTGCTCTGCCGAGGACATAGAAGGCATAAGGATAGGCGGGCTTCTGCACGACATCGGGAAAATCGCGGTTGACAAGTCCATAATAAACAAGGCCGCGCCGCTCAGCGGGAGCGAATCCAAGGAGCTTAACTCACACCCGGTGGTGGGCTACGAAATACTTTCAAAGATAAAGTTCCCGTGGAAGGGCATACCGATGATGACCAGAAACCACCACGAGAAGGTTGACGGGAGCGGATACCCGGACAGGCTCAAGAAGACCGACATACCGTTCAGCGCCAGGCTCATGGCGCTCGTTGACGCCTTTGACGCCATGACGACCGACAGGCCGTACAGGCCGAGGCTTTCGTTCAGGGAGGCTATGATGGAGCTTAAGGACAACCTGAGCAGCCAGTTCGACCCGGATGTAGTCCACCCGTTCCTCACGGTCATAAGGAAGGAGATACTCGGCTTGGTTGAAACCCCTTCCATCGTGCCGCTCCTGCAGGAGCACCTTGACAGGACGAGCGTGATAAGGCTTCTTGAGGGCTTCCCTGTGCCAAAGGGGCTTGACTCGTGAACACGGCTGAACAGGCGGGCCAAGGTATTTATCAGGATGAAGAAACGCTGGAGGGTTGAAGAGGCTGATAAAGGGCTGCAGGCGGAATTAGGCAGGCGGCTGAATATACTGCCCATCACGGCGCAGCTTTTAATCAACAGGGGCCTTGTTGACCACGACAGGGCCTCTTCGTTTTTGCATCCTGAGCTTAAAGACCTCCACGACCCGTTCCTCCTTAAGGGCATGGACAAGGCCGCCTCGCGCGCGGCAGAGGCCATCCTCAGGCGCGAGGCCGTGGCTATCTACGGCGACTATGATGTTGACGGCACATGCGCCGCTGCCGTGCTCCACGGTTTTTTTGTTGCCGCTGGAATAGAGCCTGTCGTCTACATACCCCACAGGCAGAAAGAGGGCTACGGCCTGAATAAGGGCGCCCTCGACTACTTGAACTCGCGCGGTGTTAAGCTCGTAATAACCGTTGACTGCGGCATGTCAAACGCTCTCGAGGTCGAATACGCCTCCTCCCTGGGCATGGATGTGATAGTCACGGACCACCACGAGCCGGGAGCCGAATTGCCGGACGCATACGCGGTGGTAAACCCCAAGCAGAAAGGGTGCGCCTTCCCGTTCAAGGGCCTCGCGGGCGTCGGGGTGGCCTTCAACCTTGTAATGGCCTTAAGGGCGCTGCTTAGGAAGCTCGGGCACTTCAGCAAGACCAATGAACCCAACCTCCTTAAATACACCGACCTCGTATGTATCGGCACCGTGGCTGACATGGTGCCGCTCCTTGATGAGAACAGGGTGCTGGTAAGCTACGGGCTAAAGGAACTCGCGTCGTCGTCCCGGCCTGGGCTTGAGGCCCTAAAGGAGGTCTCTGTCTTAAGGGAGGGAAGGCTTGACGCGGAGGCGATCGCCTTTCAACTCGGCCCTCGGATCAACGCCGCCGGAAGGCTTTCAAACGCGGACATCGCATTCAGGCTCCTCACTACCGAAGACGCGGGAGAGGCGCGCTCGCTTGCGGCTGAACTCGATTCCGAGAACTCCATGAGGCAGAAGCTCGAGGCCGAGATGTTCAAGGAGGCGCTTTCCATGCTCCAGCCCGCGCCCACGGACAAGGGTATTGTGCTTTATTCCGAGGCATGGCATCCGGGCGTTGTGGGCATCGTGGCCTCGCGCCTCGTCGAGCAGTTCTCAAGGCCGGCCGTGGTCATAAGCCTTAAGCACGGGGTCGGCAAGGGGAGCGCGAGGGGCACAAGGTCGTTCGACATGCTCGAAGGCCTCGCCTCATGCGCCGGATTTTTGACGAGGTACGGCGGCCACAAGATGGCCGCCGGGCTTACGGTGGACGAGAAGAACCTTTCTGCCTTCAGGGATGAGTTTTTGAAGTTCGCAAACCTCCGCCTGACCGATGAGGACCTGCTCCCTGAGCTCCGGATGGACGCCGTAGTGTCCATCAATGAACTCGGCGTGAGGCTTGTTACGGAGATAGAAACCCTTGCGCCCTTCGGGGTAGCGAACAGGACCCCGCTTTTCTGCCTCAGGAACGCCCGGATAGCGGCCACCGAGGTCGTAGGCAGCAGGCATTTGAGGTTTGTCCTGTCTCATCAGGGGGTGAACTTCCGCGGCATAGGGTTCGGCATGGCGCCCATGCATCCGCTCGAGGGCGACGGCTTTGCCGTGGCGTTCTCTCCGTATCTGGATGAGTGGCGCGGGGAGAGGCGTCTGGGCTTTAAGATAAAGGATGTGGAATGCCCGGCAAATTCCTGTTCCGCCAAAGTGATAAAGTCCTATTTTACCAAAGTAGAAATGTCCTAATG
>CAYIRV010000285.1:0-2409 GCA_964365865.1 uncultured Thermodesulfobacteriota bacterium
AGAAGCGTGGCTACAACGAGGTAGAGGAGGTTGTTGCCGGTGTTGATGGCGGCGATGCCGATGGCGAAAAGCACTGCTATGTACCACTTGCCTGCAACGGTTGCGGAGAGCGAGCGCGGGAATTTGAAGGCCGGCCATTTCCCTGCGCCTTCATCTGGTTTTCTCCCTCCGAGCGTCTTTCCGATAAGGAGCGTAAGCCAGGGGAAGGGTGTTGATATTAGGTTCATAATGACCCTGGGCCGCCCCTGATTTACCGGGCTAAAAGTCGCCGTAGGTTTTATATCGGGACGGCTGTCTGGGAAAGTATCTCCTCTATGAAAAGCGAGGCGCTTCCGGCATCCCCTCCGATGCCATCGGCCTCTAATATAACCCTGTGCGCGAAGACGGGAACAGCGAGGGTCTTTATGTCATCAGGGGTAACATAGTCCCTGTTGTTTACGAGCGCAAATGCCTGGGCCGTCTTGTAGAGGGTCATGGCGCCGCGCGGGCTTACGCCGAGCCTTATGCCTTTGTGGCCCCTTGTCTTCGACGCTATGGAGAGCAGGTAGCTTACGAGGTCCTCATCAACGCGCACGGTCCCGGCAAGCGACTGCATCTTCAGCACATCGCCGGCGTTGAGCGCAGGGGCGAGGTCTTTAATGACCACGGACGAAGGTGCGGATTGTATAATCCGCCTTTCATCAGCCTCGTCCGGGTATCCGATTCTTATGCACATGGCGAACCTGTCGAGCTGGGACTCCGGCAGCGGGAATGTCCCTGAAAACTCAAGCGGGTTCTGGGTCGCGAGGAGCATGAACGGTTCGGGCAGGGCGTATGTGTTCCTGTCAACAGAGACCTGCCGGTCGTTCATGGCCTCCAAGAGCGCGCTTTGGGTCTTGGGCGTGGCCCTGTTAATCTCGTCCGCAAGGACAATGTTGGCGAATATCGGCCCTTTCCTGAACTCGAACGAATGCTCTGCCTGATTGTATACCGTAACGCCTATGACATCGGATGGAAGCAGGTCGCTTGTGAACTGGATTCTCTGGATGCTGCAGGCGATGCTCTTGGCAAGCCCGTGCGCGAGCGTGGTCTTGCCAACGCCGGGCACATCCTCTATAAGGAGATGCCCGGCGGATATAAGGGCGGCAATGGTGAGGTCCAGGACTTCGTCCTTTCCCCTTATTACCCTCGAAAGGCTCGCCTTAAGGGATTTAATCTTTTCATGGGCCTCTTTATGTTCCATATGAAAATTTTAACAGATACGGGCATATACAGTCAATTCGTTACTTTTCGACCCTGTGAGTGGTTTTTAGCCCTCTGGCGGGTCCTGTGTTTTCAAATCTCTTGACAGCGATACGACCGATTGTGATAATATACAAAAATAGTCGGAAAATAAGCCGTTGAATACTGCGGGAGTAGCTCAGTTGGCAGAGCGCAACCTTGCCAAGGTTGAGGTCGCGGGTTCGAATCCCGTCTCCCGCTCCATTATTTTAAAGGCGCCCTTGAAAAGGGCCGTTATGAGCGCATGAAGTCTCTTGATAGACTCGCAAAACTCAAGTCCTATATGGAGAGCAAAGGGCTTAAGTCAACATCGCAGAGAGACTACATAGCCGATGTGTTTTTCAAGACCAGCACTCACATAAGCCTCGATGAGCTTCTTAAAAAGGTGAGGAGAAAGACACCGGGCATCGGCTACGCGACCGTGTATAGGACCATGAAGCTCCTGATGGAATGCGGGCTTGCCGTGGCCAGGCAGTTCGGCGACGGCCAGAGCCGTTACGAGAACATACCGCAGGACGGACATCACGACCACATCATCTGCATAAGGTGCTCCAAAATCGCCGAGTTCCAGAACACCAGGATAGAACAGCTCCAGTCCGAGACCGCCAAAAAGTTGGGCTTTACCGTCGTAAACCACAAGCTCGAGCTCTACGGCTATTGCGCGGAGTGCGCCTGAAAATTTTTTCCCTTGCAATTGAAAATGAAAGTTAATATCATCTAATCATGCACACACACGGCGCCAAAACCTCTACCGCGAAAAAGAAGCTCGCGCTCGTCGGAAACCCCAATGTCGGGAAAAGCGTGGTCTTCGGGGCATTGACCGGCAGGTATGCTACGGTATCCAATTACCCCGGTACCACTGTCGAGGTGTCGAGGGGCCTCTGCCGCATGGGCGGCGAGTCCGTGGAGGTCATTGATACGCCCGGGGTGAACAGCCTCGTGCCTATGTCCGAGGACGAGAGGGTGACGAGGGACATACTCCTTAACGAGGACATCGGGGGCGTCCTTCAGATTATTGACGCCAAGAACTTGCGGCGCGGCCTCCTTATAACCCTTCAGCTTGCGGAGATGGGCCTGCCGGTTACCGTTGCCCTGAACATGTACGACGAGGCCGGCGAACGGGGGATAACGCTCGACTTGGACGGCCTC
>CAYIRV010000286.1:0-2407 GCA_964365865.1 uncultured Thermodesulfobacteriota bacterium
AGAGCGCTCATGCCCGGAGGTTCCTGCCGTATTTCGCCGTGCTTACGCTTACCTTCGACCTTTTTTTCGCGCACAACGGCTACTACCATGCGACGCCGCGGGAGGAATATTACAAAAAAGGCGAGGTCATGGGCTATATATCCTCGGACACAGGGCTCTTCCGCGTGTTCGTAACCCCTAAAACCCTGAAGGACGATATAACGTTCACCGGCGCCGCCATGTTCGACACCGCGCTCCTCAAGTCAATGGACTTTTCAAAGGAGCGGGTTACCGGCTACAACATGCTTCACCGTATATTCGACATAAGCGGTGTTGATGTGATAAAAAGGAGCGACTATTCTCTGCTCTATGACCTGATCTCAGCGCAGAAGGCGGCTGATTCCACGAATATACCGGCAATGCTGAATGTCAAGTATGTGGTGTCAACGCCGAAGATAGAGTCAAAGGAATTGAAGCTCAGGAAGGTCATAGGCGCGCTAAAGGACAATGCCCCTGGCATTGAGGATGAGAACGCCCTCAAGATATACGAGAACATGAATTTTCTGCCAAGGTTCTATACCGTAACGGACTTTCGCGTGATGCAGGACCATGGCGAATATGTGAAGACCATCGTTGACAAGAAATTCCAACCCGGTAAAACCGTGCTCCTTGATGAAGAGCCGTGGCAGACTACAGGCGCGGATAAGACAAGGACAGGGCCGGGAAAAACCCCCAAACCATCAGACTGCCCGGTAGATGTGAAGGAGTACAGGATGAACTCCATAAGGCTGAAGGTAAAGTGTCCTGAACGCTCGCTGCTCGTTGCGAGCGAAAGTTACTACCCTGGGTGGAAGGCTTATGTTGACGGGGCTGAGAAAAAAATCCTTAAGGCTAATTATGCGCTTAGGGCATTGCCTATAGAGGCAGGGGAACACGAAGTCCTGTTCTCGTATTCGCCCCTTTCTTTTACTATCGGCGCTTACACGAGCGCCGGGTCGCTTTTGATACTATGCGCCACAGGGATAATATTTTATGTCAGAAACAAAAGGGCCTGACACGGGCGGCAGAATGGCCGCCATTGACCTTTTTCTCATAAGCTTTCTCTCGCTTTTTGCGGAGATGACCTTTTTAAGGTATATCCCTTCAAACATCTATCTCCTTTCATACTACAAGAACGCCATACTCATAGCCGTGTTCCTCGGCCTCGGCATAGGCTTCATGCTCTCGAAGTCGAAAAGGAACCTCATCGAATACCTTCCGGTCGCAACGCTGGCCATTCTGTGCATCGTGATATATTTCAACGACTACTTAAGGATTGACCTCGACTACTCAAGGATGGATGCTTCCATATGGGGCGAGTTCTGGGCCAACACAAAGGCGCGGGGGGTTCCGATGTTTTGGGCGCTCGTCGCCTTTTACATAATGACGGCCCTGTATTTCATACCGCTCGGGCAGGAGACCGGCCGGGCCATGTCCCGGTTCATTCCGCTCAAGGCTTATTCGCTGAATGTCGCGGGCTCGCTCGCGGGCGTTGTTTCATTTGCCGCGGCCGGGTGGCTCTGGACTAAGCCTGTCGTGTGGTTCGCCGTTGTGTTCATCCTCCTTCTTAAGTGGTCATACGCTTATTCCAACAGAAGGGTTTTCGCGCTGAACGCCGTGGCCGTGGTTATAGCGCTTTTTGTGGCGTTTTCCGCGAACATGGGGCTTGAGGTCTGGTCTCCCTACAGCAGGGTCAGGGTCTATCCGTTCAGCGGCTCGTTTGATTACGGATTTATTTCCACGACCAACGGCAACCCGCAGGTCGGGTCCATAAACTTCGACGCGGAATACAAAGGGCTTGAAGGCCCGCTGAACCGCGAATCCCGCATGATATACGAAATACCCTACAGGCGGTTCAAGCCCGAGTCCGTGCTTATAGCGGGCGCGGGGGCCGGCAACGAGGTCGTTACCGCGCTCAGGAACGGCGTAGCGAGCGTGGAGGCGGTTGAGATTGACCCCGCCTTCGTGGCCATCAGTTCAGCCTTGAGCCCTCATAAGCCGTTTACTGACAGCAGGGTAAAGGTGTTCGTTGACGACGCAAGGGCGCATTTTCATAAGACGCGCTCGAAATACGACCTCATAGTCATCGGCTTTCTCGACTCCCAGTACCACCTGACCCACATGTCCAACATAAGGACCGAGAACTTCGTCTATACGGTCGAGAGCTTCAGGCGTCTCAAGGAAATCCTGACGGAAAGGGGCATACTTCAGCTCAACTATAACGCGCCGAAGCCTGAGATGCGGATGAAGCTTTTCCGCATGCTGAGGGATGTCTTCGGCCATGACCTTATTGTGCTCGCGCCTTCAAAACCCGTGTCCGGCAACATCTCGTACCTCGCGGGCCCTGGGGTTAAGGGCTGGAGTCATGAGATGCCGGGCCTTGCGGCCG
>CAYIRV010000287.1:0-2405 GCA_964365865.1 uncultured Thermodesulfobacteriota bacterium
TAAAATAACAGGTCTCAAGACCGGCTCGACAGAGTTGAGGGCAGGCATTGAAGTCACTGACATCAAGGAGCGGCTCGTAAGGTTTGAGGTTGACTCCACGGGCATTGACCTCGACGAGGCGTTAAAGACCAACGTTGCGCATGACATCTTCTCAGGCAAGTCAGAGCGCCCCTCACCCTTCCCTCTCCCCGCAGGGGAGAGGACAAAGGTAAAAGGCGCGGGCATTGTCCGGGCTGACAGGCTGAAGCTAAGGGGCCTTGTCATGAAAAGCCTGTCGTTCGGCGTGGAGCTTGATGAAAAAGAGACAAGGCTCAAGGACATTGCCTTTGGCTTGAACAGCGGGAGCGCGTCAGGAGGTCTGACATTCATGAGAAGCCCTGACGACCCCCTTCTTTTCAGGCTCGGCATGGACTTTTTCAATGTCAATGTTCAGGAGCTTATAAAAGACCTGGGCGCAAAGGGCAAGGTCATGTCAGGGGAGTTGAACGCGAGGGTTGACCTTACGGGCGCAAAAGCTAAAAAACCCATAAGCTCGGGCTTTAACGGCAAGATAAGCCTTGAATCAAGGGACGGGAGCCTCTGGAAATTTCTCACATTGAGCAAGATTTTTTCTATTGTGAACATAATCTCCATAAGCGAACTCTTCGAAGACGGCTACCCTTACAAAGAGGTTGCAGGGGATTTCCTTGTCAAAGATGGTATAATGACGACCGCTAACCTGATGCTTGACGCCGCGTCCATGAGGATGTCGGGCGCTGGCGAGATACGGCTTCCCGCAATGGAGATTGACGGCCTCCTCGGCTTGCATCCGTTCGTCACCATAGACAAGATTATTACGAACATCCCTCTTGCCGGTTGGATAATCGGAGGAAAGGAAAAAAGCACCGTGAGCATGTACTACGAAATAAAAGGGCCGCTTAAAGACCCCTCAATAGAGCCTGCGCCCATAAAGAGCATCGAGAAGGGCATCCTCGGCGTCCTCGAAAGGCTCATAGAAGCGCCGGTCTTATGACAGCAGGTTTCTGGAACAAGATAAAGGCAGGGTGGTATCAGAAGGGGCTTAAGTATTCGAGCTTCCCCAAAATCGCCGTGCCTTTTATGCTTTCAAAGGCAGGCCATTCAAAGACATTCCTCGACATAGGTTCAGGGTGCGGCACGCTCGCCATACCGCTCGCAAAGGCGGGTAAAAAAATAACCGCGCTGGATTCATCCCCTGCCATGATTGCAATCCTCAAGGAAGAAATAAAAAAGCAGGGCATAAAGGGCATAACCCCCGTGCTTTCTCAGTGGGACAGGGCAAAGGTCAAAAGGCACGATGTCGTCGTATGCGCCAATGTGCCTGCCCTGCTTAAAGGTTCGATTCCTTTTTTGAAAGACGCGGACGATTGCGCCAAGAAGGCCGTGTTCCTCATAGAAAGCGCGGGCCCTGACTCTGACAAGTTCTACTACAAGGAGCTTTATCCCCTTATATTCCAAAAGCCCTTCAGCGAACGGACGGATTATCTGACGACCTACATTGATTTACACTCAATCGGCATATTCGCCAATATTGAAATAATCGAATACGACTTTGACCAGCCGTTTGACAATCTGGATGAGGCGCTCATGTTCTGGAAGGAATACATGGGGATTGTAACAGAGGAGCATGACAGGACTTTAAGGGATTATCTCTCGAAAAAACTCGTGAAACGGCGCGGGACCCTCCTCGCCAAGTTCCACAAAAAGGCGGCGATCATATGGTGGAGGAAGGGGTAGGCTTTTCATATTATCCGCCTCTGTCTCTATTCCCCCTTTTTTTCAACACCACTTGACTATATTTTCTTACTGCCTTAAACTGCATGAAGGAGATTAAAACAGTTAGTATACGCGCGAGCAACGCGGGTTTTTGAACCGGAGGTGACATTCATGGAAGGGAAAAGCAAAAAAAAAACCTATCGAAATAGTCCTTCGCAAGGGCAAACCATCGGCGGTCATCCTTGACATAGACGAATACCGCGAGATGCTGGAACGGATTGAGGATATGGAGGATTTAAAGACGCTAAAGGAGATGAGGGCGCGGCCGATTAGATTTAAGAAGCTGAAAGACTTCCTGAAGGAGTATCAGCCTGATGCATGAGGTTTATCTTGAGCGGACCGCGGAGCGTGACTTGAGGCGGCTTTCAAAAGAAGACTTCAATCGCATTATCTTTCATATCAAAGCCCTGACTGAAAATCCGAGACCTAAAGGATGCCGTAAAATGACCGGCTCAACGAGTCATTGGCGGATACGGGTTGGAGACTTCAGGATTATCTACGAGATAGATGAAAAGGCAAAAGCCGTGCGAGTTATGCGCGTCAGGCACAGGCGGGAGTGTAAACCTCCCCTTTTTAGTGCCGCGTAATAATGGGGTTTTCCGTGGTTTGTT
>CAYIRV010000288.1:0-2357 GCA_964365865.1 uncultured Thermodesulfobacteriota bacterium
ATAGTTCCAGCTCTCGCCGGGTGAAAAGGTCGGGCTCTTCAGGAATATGCACTTCCTAACCCCTACAATAAATGCATCGGCTGTGGTTTTTAGGGTGCGTGAATTTTCCCATATAATGGTGTCCATACTTGAAACACAGCACGGCATTCACTCCATACACGGGGCGTGCGCCATAGTGGGCGGAAAGGGCGTGCTGATAATAGCGCCCACGGGCACCGGCAAGAGCACCCACACATGGGGTCTCATGCAGCTCCCTGACGGCAAGATCCATTCCGACGACTGGCTCTTCCTGCAGTACAAAAAAGGCCTGGCCATGGCCGACATATCCGAAAGGAAGTTCTACTTAAGGACAGACATGGTGAATAGCTTTCCCGGCCTCGTTCCTCTTCTCGCAAGATGCAAGTGTGAAAATGTGGCGGACAACGGCTTTGCCTCGTTCGCCAACTCCCGCGCCATACTCGACCCTGAATGGATAGGCGGGCCGGATAAGTTCGTTGAAAAGGCAGTCGTGAAATCCGTGATACTCCTCAGAAGGGACATGGAATCGCTGCCTGAAGTAAGGCTTTCGCCCGACGAGGCGATAAAGCTCCTCGCCGAGGGCAAATATCAGGTTCTCGCGGGCGCAGGGAAGAACATAGGGGAATTCAGTTTCGAGCCGTATTACAACCCGTATCTTCTGGTCAAAAGGCATGATGTCCAGCAAAGGTTCTTCAGGGATTTGTTTGAATCAGCCGCATGCCACATCCTGAATACGGGCGTTGAGACGGTTCAGCAAAGCCAGTCCCGCATCCGGAGGATCGTAAGCGGGCCGTGATGAGCGTAACAGGGAAAGGCAGGGTATGAAGAAAATTTTGTGCTCACTGATTCTTTTGTCCGCCGTGCTTACGGGCTGCGTGTCAATTGACCTCCCGAGGCCAGGGCCGTTGAGAGAGCAGATGATAGGCGGCAAGGGCGCTGACAAGGTGCTTCTTCTCGACATATCAGGCGTGCTCACCGATGAGGAGGAGCGCGGTTTGATGGGCCTTAAGCAGAGGGTCAATCTTACCGCGAGGATAAAGGAAGAGCTTGAGCTTGCATCAAAGGACAAGAACATCAAGGCCGTTGTCCTCCGTATAAACAGTCCCGGAGGCGCGGTAACCACCTGCGACATCATAGCCCATGAGGTCGCGGCCTTTAAGAAAAAAAGCGCGGGCAAGATGCCTGTCGTAGCCTCGCTTATGGATATGGCCGCATCAGGCGGCTATTACATAGCGGCCTCGGCGGACAGGATCGTGGCGCACCCTACGACAATCACCGGAAGCATCGGGGTTCTGGTTACCTCCGTAAACGCGAGCGGGCTTATGGAAAAAATCGGCGTTACTAACCAGACCATAAAATCAGGGGACAAGAAGGACATACTGTCGCCTCTAAGGCAGATGACCGAGGATGAAAAACGCATCCTTCAGACAGGCATTGACGAGATGTACGACAGGTTCCTCGATGTGATACTCGATACGAGAAAAGGACATTTTACGAAGGAGAGGCTCCGTGAGATTGCCGATGGCAGGATATATACGGCCCGGCAGGCATTGGATTTAAAGCTCATTGACAGCATCGGATACCTTGACGATGCGATTGAGGCTGCAAAGGGTTTGGCCGGTATAAAAGACGCAACTGTTATCACCTACGCTGAGTGGAGTTCATATAAAAACAACATCTATTCAGCCGATGCCCAGCCTTCGGCAAGCCCTTTCCGCATCCTCGGGCCCGGGCTTTTCGGAAGTGCGGGGTTCCGTTTCATGTACCTCTTGGCGCCGTAATCGTTGAACCCCCCTTGTCCCCCCTTAATAAGGGGGGAGGCTATGCCTATATGAAAACACCGCTGATGGACAGGGTGCCGCATGAGCTTCGCGCGCTATTTCTCTATATCATCCTCGTTTTTTTCTTCTACCCGCAGGTAATCTTTGCAGGGAAAAGCCTCATACCAACGCTATTTCAGCCGCATGGGATACTCGCGGACGGCGCCTATCAGCAGCAGGGGCGGCGCCCGGCCACCACATTCAATGTAGATATCGCAACACCGGCCTACTACGAATTTCCGGTGAACAAGCTGACCGGAGACCTGTACAGGCGCGGGGAACTCCCGCTCTGGAACCCGTATCAGGCCGCTGGCACGCCTTTAGCGGCCCAGTATTCCACGAGGGTCTTTTTCCCTTACCAGATAGCGGAGGACATAAGCCCTTACTGGCTATGGGACTATTTCATGCTCGGGAGGCTCGTTATAGCGGGTTTTCTCACATATCTTTTCCTCAAGGAACTCGGGTCCGGGTTTGTTCCGGCCTTTGCCGCCGGCACGCTCTATATGTTCTCCGGTGCGT
>CAYIRV010000289.1:0-2352 GCA_964365865.1 uncultured Thermodesulfobacteriota bacterium
GCCTCCCTGTAGATGTTCCTAAGCTGCCTGAGGGCCTTTTGCTGCTCGTCAAGCCAGCGCCGCCTGTTTGCGGGGTCGAGGAAATACATCTTAAAGGCGATGTTGTTGGAGGCTAAAAGCAGGTCTTTTGAGGTCTGGCTGAAGTGGCCTTCGATTGTGGCGGCTATTTCGTCAACATTCCACTTAAGCTCCTTGAATACATTCCTGAAAAGCGCGTCCCTTGATGTGAGATAAAAGAAGACGGCCGCGCCCGCAAGCGGTAAAACCCCCACGAGCAAAAGCACCAGAGTGAATTTTGCCCTGAGGCTCTTTTTTAGAGGCAGCATAAGACCCCCGCCTTAGCGAAAAAAACAGGGCATATGCACTTATTGTTTCAGCACAGATGCCCTGTCTCTAAATGGTTATCAGTTATTGTTATCAGCCGGTCTTTTTATTCGCAAAAGGTTTTCAGGAGTTTAGCCCTCGTGGGGTGTCTGAGCCTCCTGATGGCCTTTGCCTCGATTTGCCTTACCCTCTCCCTCGTGACCCCGAGGACCCTGCCGACCTCTTCGAGGGTGTAGTCCTGCCTCTCGCCTATGCCGAACCTCATCCTCAAGACCTTTTCCTCTCGCGGGGTGAGGGTGTCGAGCACGAGGTTCGTCTGGTCAGAGAGGTCTTTCTCTATGGCCGAATCCGACGGGGAAGGGGACCGTTCGTCCTCTATAAAATCACCGAGAGAGCTTTCCTCGTCGTCCCCTATGGGCGTCTCCAAGCTCAAGGTCTGCTTCATGAGCCTGAGGATGCGCCGCACCTTTGCCACAGGTATGTCCATCCTCTCGGCGATTTCTTCCGGATAAGGCTCCCTCCCGAGTTCCTTTAAGAGCTGGCGGGATGTCTGGAGGAGCCTGTTTATTGTCTCTATCATGTGGACGGGAATCCGTATGGTCCTGCCGTGGTCCGCGATGGAGCGCGTTATGGCCTGCCGTATCCACCATGTGGCGTAGGTGGAGAACTTATAGCCCTTCTTGTAGTCGAACTTGTCAACGGCCTTCATAAGACCGATGTTGCCTTCCTGAATAAGGTCCGAGAACTTGAGGCCGAGGTTTATATACCTCTTGGCGATTGACACGACGAGCCTCAGATTAGCCTCGATGAGCTTCTGCTTGGCGGCCCACATGTTGTAGTCGTTGACCCTTACCGAGGACGCAAGCTCCTTGAGCGCCGGCCGTTTCATCTTGAGGTATCTGAGGACGCGCCTTATGCGCGCCTTCGCGCGTTCTGCCTTGCGCGCGCCTTTTTTACGCTCCTCCCTGTCTATGAGCTGCTCAACCCTGATGATGCGCCTTACAATCCTCCTGATGAGATTGACGCTCAGGTTCGTGTCCTTGAGGAGCTTATAGGCGCTTTCGGCCGTTCTCCTCTTGAGCCTTTCGAGCCTCGTTACCACCTCTTTCGTGTAGTCTTCATCATATTGGATAGTCTCGTCCACCTCTTCAATGAGGTCACGGAGTGACGCCTTTCCGGTCTTTACACGCTCGACGACCCTCAAGACCTCGCTTATGGCAAACTCGCTTGAAAGCGTAAGCCTTTTGAGGTCTCCTCTGGCCTCTTCTATGCGTTTTGCATAGATGATTTCCTCTTCTCTTTTAAGCAGGGGCACGGCGCCCATCTCGCGCATGTAGATGCGGACAGGGTCTTCGACGCGCTCTGGCTCGACGACCTCCTCTTCCTTTTCCTTGGCCAACTCCGCCTCGCGGGACTCCGGCGCCTTTTCAGCGGTATCCACCACATCTATTCCCAGATCGCCCAAGGTCTCCAAGAGGTTGTCCATGTCCTCAACAGAGAAGTTGTTCTCAGGGAAGGCGTCGTTTATCTCGTCATAGGTGAGAAACCCCCTGTCTTTTCCGATGTCTATAAGGCTCGACATGTCGGCCCCGGAACTATGCAGATTAGTCGCGACGCTCGCCTTGCTGTTTTTCGCTGTCATAAGACCGCCTTGTAAATTAGGGTTGGACTTTCCAACACAAAGTATATTATAATACTATGATTTTATACCAATTGTCAAGCTCTGCAAGGCGCTAGGCGAAAAAAGGGGTGTTTTTGGTTATGGAAGGAAAAAATATAAGGAATATCGCAATCATCGCGCATGTTGACCACGGCAAGACCACGCTCGTTGACGCCTTGCTCAGGCAGTCGGGCATCTTCCGCGCCAACGAAAGGGTCGAGGAAAGGGTAATGGATTCCATTGACCTTGAGCGCGAGAGGGGCATTACCATAATGGCCAAGAACACGGCCGTTGAATACAGGGATGTGAAAATCAACATCGTTGACACCCCGGGGCACGCGGTCTTCGGCGGAGAGGTGGAAAGGACC
>CAYIRV010000290.1:0-2349 GCA_964365865.1 uncultured Thermodesulfobacteriota bacterium
CGGCGCTTCTCTATGTGGGCGGCTCGATAGGGGTGGTCTTTGCCGGGGATTTTCTGACGCTCTTCGTGTTCTGGGAGGTCATGGCCTTCTCCTCCCTGTTCCTCATATGGCTTAAAGGGGACAAGGCCTCGGATGCCGCTGGGTTCAGGTATATATTAGTCCACATATTCGGCGGCGTGTGCCTGTTGGGGGGCATGCTTCTGTATTCGTTCCAGACCGGCAGCGCCGAATTCAAGGCCATTGAGAACATCGGACTCCCATTCTACATGATACTCGTAGGTTTCCTGATAAACGCGGCCGTCCCGCCGTTCAGCGCATGGCTGGCGGACGCATACCCGGAAGGCACGATAATGGGTTCCGTATTCATGTGCGCCTTCACGACCAAGACCGCGGTCTATGTCCTGATAAGGGGGTTTGCCGGCACGGAACTTCTTATCTGGCTCGGCGTCATAATGGCCGTGTACGGGGTTGTCTACGCCACGCTCGAAAACGACGGCAGGAGACTCTTGTCATACCATATCATCAGCCAGGTGGGATACATGGTCGCGGGCATCGGCATCGGCACGGAACTCGCCTTGAACGGCTCCACGGCCCATGCGTTTGCCCATATCCTTTACAAGGCCCTGCTTTTCATGGGCGTCGGCGCTGTAATGCACATGACCGGCAAGAGAAAGCTCACGGACCTCGGCGGGCTCTATAAGACCATGCCTATCACAATGCTCCTCTATATGATAGGGGCGCTGTCCATCTCGGCGTTCCCGCTTTTCAGCGGATTTGTCAGTAAATCCATGGTGGTCTCTGCCGCCGAGGAATCTCATATATCATGGGTGGTGCTCCTCCTGACCCTCGCCTCATCAGGCACATTCATTTCATTGGGGCTTAAGCTGCCTTACTACATGTTCTTTGGAAAAGATTCAGGCATAAGGGCAAAAGAGCCGCCCCTCAATATGCTGATTGCCATGGGCATAGCGGCCTTCCTCTGCATCGCCATAGGCGTTTACCCGGACGCACTCTACAGGGTGCTCCCCTATGCGGTGGATTATGCCCCTTACACGGCCCAGCATGTGGCGTCCGCGCTCGGCATCCTGTCCTTTACGGCCCTCGGTTTCTTCCTGCTTCTTAAACGTGTTCACCCGGAGGAGACTGTAAGCCTTGACACGGACTGGTTCTACAGAAAGGGCGCAAGGCTTTTACTCAGGTTCGCGGAGCGGCCTGTCTCAACCGTGGACAACGTCGTCGGAGGGCTGTACGACACCGTGGTTCTCAACCCGGCTTCGAGGCTCGCTTCCGTCTCCGCGGCATTCGATGTCGGCATAATAGACGGGCTTGTAAACCTTGCGGCATGGTTTACGAGGTTCGGCGCATGGGGAGCGCATAAATTCGACATTTATATCGTGGATGGAGCCGTAAATTCCCTTGCCACCCTCGTTGGTTTCATGAGCGGCATCTGGAAGAGGCTCCAGACCGGCTATGTCCAGAACTACGCCCTTATATTCGTAATAGGGCTTATATTCGTTGTCTTCGCCGTCATGGCGGCATAAAAAAGGAATATGGCCGAAAACGCCGCAGGATTACCGATACTGACTCTGCTCATATTCATCCCGCTCATCGGGGCGATTACGCTCCTGTTCTTCCCAGGGGAGAGGAAGGACGGCATACGCGTCTTTGCCCTTATAGTGAGCCTCGTGAACTTCTTCCTTTCGCTCTGGCTCCTTAACGGCTTCGACAGCTCGACCCACCTGATGCAGTTTGTCGAAAGGCGTCAGTGGATACCGGGCATAGGCGTAGACTACTTCATAGGCATTGACGGCATAAGTCTCCTCCTTATACTCCTTACCACCCTTCTTTCCTCAGTGAGCATACTCTGCTCATGGACGGCGGTCGAGGACAGGGTCAAGGAGTACATGATGCATCTCCTAATCCTTGAGACAGGCATGATAGGGGTGTTCGCGTCCCTCGACATGGTGCTCTTCTTCCTCTTCTGGGAGATAGGGCTTATCCCCATGTACTTCCTCATCGGGGTCTGGGGCGGGCCGAGGAGGCTCTACGCGAACATGAAGTTCTTCCTTTATACGCTCTTCGGGAGCGTCTTCATGCTTGCCGGCATCATAGGGCTTTACTATGCGCACGGCAGCGCAACCGGAGAATACACATTCAACCTCCTTAAGCTCTACGAGGTCTCGTATGCCTATAACCTGCAGTGGTGGGTATTCCTCGCCTTTTTCCTCGGGTTTGCCATAAAGGTTCCGATATTCCCTTTCCACACATGGCTGCCTGACGCGCATGTCGAGGCCCCTACGGCAGGCAGCGTCATACTCGCGGGCGTGCTTCTTAAGATGGGGACATACG
>CAYIRV010000291.1:0-2292 GCA_964365865.1 uncultured Thermodesulfobacteriota bacterium
ATGACGAGGTCTATGGGCGCGGCCGAGAAGAAAAAGGTGCTCTTCGCATCGCTTATTACCGCCACCGTCATAACCATCGCGTTCCTTGCGCTCGGCAAGGCAATGTTCGTAGCGCTCGGCATAACCGTTCAAGATTTTCAGATAGCGGGCGGGTTAGTGCTCCTTTGCATTGCCATATCCGACGTCGTCATGACCGCGCGCGGAAGGCTCGACGTAACGCCGACTTCAGGCGTCGGCATCGTGCCAATAGGCACGCCTCTTATCGCAGGTCCAGCTGCGCTGACTACGCTTCTCATGCTAAACGATCTTTACGGTTTTCCTGCAACAGCCGCCGCGCTTGCCGCAAACCTCGTCATCATCTGGTTCGCCTTCTTTTTCGCCGATTCAATAGTCAAATATATTGGAGAGAACGGCGCGCGCGGGATTTCAAAGGTGATTTCCCTTCTCCTTGCCGCCATAGCCATTATGATGATAAGAAAAGGGCTTGAGGGGCTAAAACTCCTAAGCGCCGTTGAGAGGGTTTTTTAAAGGGTTTGGAAAAGAAGACATTTGAGTTTTGAGTTATCTGACTTACGTCATGGAATTTCCTCCGTGTTTCGGGTTATACTTTTAACGACTGTATCACCCGCATCAAGAACACGGAGGTTAATCTTAAGATGATTTTGAAAATCGCCCTTTTTTTACACGTGATATCCGCAATATTCTGGGTCGGCGGCATGCTTTTTTTGACCCTTGTCGTCGCGCCATATCTCCTCTCGATTCAAGACCCGAAAGAGAGGTCGAAGATTTTTCAGGTTGTGGGTAAAAGATACAGGGCGTTCGGATGGGGTGCGATAATCACGCTCCTCGTGACAGGGCCCGTGGCGCTCTACAAGATATACGGTATCCCTCCGCAGGAGATATTCTCTCCCGCCGTTCACGCGTCTTCGTTTGGAAGCGCATTGATGATAAAGCTCGCATTCGTCATTCTCATCGTCTTATCAAGCCTTGTGCACGATTTTTGGATTGGGCCAAAGGCCAAGGACTCGCCGGCCATGTCAAAGATGGCGCGCATATTCGGAAGGTCCAATCTAATCTTGGCACTTATTATAGTCGTCTTTGCCGTGATACTGAGGACTGGGGGGTTTTAACTGAATGGCGCACAAGTTCGATCCGCAGCATATAGAAAAACTCTTGAACGCGGAAAGGGTAAAGGATATTAACCCAAAGGAACTCCTCGCCTCAACAGGACTTAAACCCGGGCAAGTCTTTGCGGACGTCGGCTGTGGGCCGGGGTTTTTTACGCTGCCGGGCGCGGAACTTGTCGGGGCAGGCGGCAGGGTATACGCCATAGACACACAGCAGGAGATGCTCGATGCCCTCAAGAATAGAAACCCTCCTCCGTGCGTTTATATCGTCAGGTCTGAAGAAGAAACGATTCCCCTTAAAGACGCAGAGGCTGATTTTGTGCTCCTTGCTTACGTCCTGCACGAGGCGCAAGACCAGACGGCTTTTTTGAAGGAGATAATGCGCATACTTAAAGTGGGTGGGCGGCTCCTTGTGATTGACTGGAAAAAGCTTAAAGAAGAAAAAGGCCCTCCTGTAGAAGAACGCCTCACCGAAGAGCAGACCGAGGGATTTTTGAAAAAGGCGGGGTTTGTTAACAGCTTAACATCTTCCTTAAATCAGTCCCATTATAAGATTGTCGCCTTTAAGTAAAGACCCTCATGAAGATTGTCGTAAACGGTGTTGCCATAGAATGTAAACGCGGTGACATTACGCTTGAAGATACGGATGCCATCGTGAACGCCGCGAACTCGCGCCTTGCCGGAGGGGGCGGCGTAGACGGGGCAATACACAAGGCAGGCGGCCCTGAGATAATGGCCGAGTGCCGTAATATCGGCTCATGCCCCACCGGCGGCGCGGTCATAACAGGCGGCGGCAGGTTGAAGGCTAAATACGTTATTCATGCAGTCGGCCCGGTCTACCGGGACGGCGGGCGTAAAGAGGCCGAACTCCTCGCAGGCGCGTATTTGAATGCCCTCAAACTCGCGGAAGAAAAAGGGCTTGCCTCAATCGCATTTCCCTCCATCAGCACTGGCGCTTATGGATATCCTGTCGAGGAGGCGGCAGTTGTTGCCCTCAAAACGGTCGTGGAGTTTGCAAAGTCCGGCACGACCCTAAATCTCATCAGGTTTGTCCTCTTCTCGGACTTGGATCTTAAGACCTACGAAAATGCGCTCAAGCAGTTCATCGCGGGATGATTCCGGCTTTTTTCTTGACGATTAAGTCAAAAAAAGGTTCTTTTATCGT
>CAYIRV010000292.1:0-2284 GCA_964365865.1 uncultured Thermodesulfobacteriota bacterium
AAAACCAGATTTTATAAACCCCGTTTATTTTCACAACCTTGCCCGGGCCTACCCTCTTGGAATCCCAATCATCTCCTTTGCCGGCTGCGATTACCGGGTTGCCTTCGTACTTATCCCATTTGATTCCGTCCTTTGATGTGGCGTAGCTTATCTGGGATTTGCCTCCCGGAACCTGCCCCTTGTACCATATCTTGTAAACCCCCGCCTCCTTGATGACAAAAGGCCCGGCCGCGATATTCCTGCCAGACTCGTCTGGCGCAGACTGGGACTTAGGGCCTTGGGGAGAAGGACTCTGTGACGATTCAGGCGAAACCTTGACGGTCTGGCTCTTAGCATCTTCTGTGCCGCGCTCAACATTCCCTGCCTGCTGGCCGGCGCCGCGTTCGCGGCAGGCGGCAAGCGTTAAAAAAACCGTTAGCAGCAGAAAAGCAAAAGACTTCGTGAAGGCAATGTTTTTTTTATTCATACCACACCTATTACGGCTTAATTTTATGGCGGCCTTTCTGAAGACAGGCTGTCTCCGCATTTCTAAGAATAAGTCGCCCGTTACCGTGTTGACGGCGTTACCGAGTCATTGAGACTTATGAGCGCGTCAATCTCCCTGTCTTTAGGGATAAAGTATTCCAACCTGATAACCCTTTTCTCTTTTGGAAGATAAAAAAAACCGATGCTCGCCCTGTATTCAATCAAATCCTCGGAGCAGCCTCCGTAAGTAAGCCGCTTGCCTGCGTAAAGCAGATAATACGGGCCAAGGGGTCCGTCCTTACTGACAGGTTTATATTTGTCAGGGCATCCGCTCGCCCTTGTCATGAACTCCGGGTAAGGCGGCAGCCGGGGGTCGAATACCCCGAGGAGCATGGCGCTCTGCTCCTTGATGTAAGTCTCTGCGCCCGGGCCGTCAAGCCCATCCACTGTCTTTACCCTTATCACCTCGTGGTCACGCTCTGCCACAAGATGCCCTTCCCCGGAGTCCTTTACCATGAAGCCTTCAATGCCGGAAACCCTTAGCCCCAGACGCGTTAGATGCCTGTCAAGGCCAGCGTCTTTCGCGCAGGAGGAAAGACTAACTGCGGCTGTTAATAAAAGCATGGCCGATCTGCCGGGCTTTCTCAAAATGGTCATCTGGGCATGGTGCGGCCGTCCTGCGGCAACTGCGCCTCCTGCCCGTCATCCAACTTGAATTTATTAACCCATTCCTTGAGCTTCGTGTTCAGCTCCTCGGCCCTCTTTGCCTCTCTCTTATACAGGTTCGTCTCCTCTTTCGGGTCATTTGATATGTTGTAGAATTCATAGGAGTCCGTGGTCTTCTCTTTGGTTGCGATGTCGTATATCCTTTCCCTTATGAGCTTCCACTCCCTGTCCGCTATCGCCTCCACGACAGACACCCCCTTGAAAAACATGTTGCTTGCGTCAGCCTTGTATTTAGAAGCCGCATAGACATACTCGTTCACCGCTCCCCGGCCTGTAATGACCGGGATAAGGCTTTTGCCCTGCCTCCTGTCCTTATGAGGGTCATTTCGGTCGAGCATATCGAGGAGCGTGGGCAGGAGGTCAACGGTTTGGGCAAGCGAGCTTACCCTTATCTCTTGATCCAAGGCCGGGTGTTTTATGAGGAGCGGGAAGTTGAGCACCGGGTTGTAGAATGTGCCGCGCAGCGGCCCCCCGCGCATGAAGCGCCCGTGCTCCCCGAAGAGGTCGCCGTGCTCGGACATGAAAATGAAAATCGTGTTCTTGTCCAGCCCGGACTTCTTCGCATGGTTTAAAATGCGCTCGAGGTAGGAATCCGCCTGAGCTATCTCGCCGTCATAAAGCGCCTTCATGTGCTCCACATCCCGGTCAGTCATCTTGACATCTTTTACGCCGTCCTTGGTGTACCAAGTCTTAAGATTCCAGTATTTGACGCCTCTCTCATACACAGGCTCGGTCTGCTCGAATGTCCACAGGCAGCTTGAAAAGTCTATCGCGCCCTTGTAATCCGGGTCGAACATCTTGTCGAACGGTTCCTTGGGGGTGAACGGACAGTGCGAGTCATAGCCCTGCAGGAGCAGGAACATCTTCCCGTCCCTGTTGTCTTTAAGCCACTGTAAGGCCATTGGCGCGAGCTTTTCTATTCCCAGATAGGCCGCCGGAGGGGTATACTTTCTGCCTGTTGCGTCAATCTCCGCAAGCCCGTACTCAGCGTAGTTTGTCTCGTCGAGATAAAAATCAAAGCCCTGCGAGATGTTGAAGCTCCTGTTGTAGTCGCCTCCGCCGGTAAAGCCCGCGGTCTTGTACCCGTTTTCCG
>CAYIRV010000293.1:0-2274 GCA_964365865.1 uncultured Thermodesulfobacteriota bacterium
CGAGCCTTTGAACTTGACATCGGCGTGTATCTCCCTGAGGCTGACCCTTGCCTTTCTTTCGTTCGGCGCGGTGTGTGCGCCGCCGGCCCCTTCGCCGGCTTCACCGGCATAGTATGAACCGCCTGCCATGAGACTGTCGGATGCGCTGTAGGCGAGGTTCAGAACAAGAGCGGTATTGTCGAAATTGACATCCGTTCCCTGCTGCCGCCCTCCTCGTATCCAGTCCTCCTTTTTGAACTTGTCCGAGCGCAGGCCGTTCAAAACACCAAACTTGTAAGAAAGTCTCTTTAATCCGCCGTAGGCCATTATGCCGACATCCCTCCATGTGGACGGGATTACATTCCTTTCCACATCAGGCCTTAAAACGCCGTGATAGACAGTCGGCTCATGATATTCGTTTATGACGCCAAAGGGAACAAGCAAGAGCCCTGTTCTTATGTTAAATTCCGGACGCAGGAGAAAATCGAGGTATGAGAACTCGACAAAGACCTTGTTCCCATGCTCGAACTCTATCTCGCTGTTCATTATTATGCGGTCGGAAAATTTGTAACCGCCATATAGGATGAACCTGTATGCCTCGGCGAAGTCTGTCTTTGTCGGGTCAAGATAGTTGTTGTAAAACACCTCGCCGTAGCCCCCGAGCGAAAGACCGCGGTCTTCGTAGTAGACCTTTGATGCGGCAGGCCCCAAACCGCTAAAGCTGTCGAAGCTCGGCTCCGCGGCCTCGCCGATCTTGAGTTTTTCAACCTCCTCAGTCAGCACATCCACCTGCCTTTTCAACTCCTTCAGTTCCGCCTCTGTCCCGTCTCCCGCGCCGTACGCGGACAGCGAGAAAAGTAATGCGCACACAAGGGTCATGGCGCAGCGCGAGAATACCTTGAGACATTTCATGCCACCCACCTCCAGATATATGATTTTGATATTCAATATCATTTTCTTCTTTTCCTGTCAAGCGCTCTTTGCAAAGCCCCTGAAAACTGCGGGATTGACTCTTTCAAGAGCGATGCTACAATCTTGATGTGCCATACTCATACATCGAACATATCTCGGATGTCTGCATACGAGCTGAAGGCCGCACCCTCGAAGAGGCGTTCGAGGCCGGGGCAGAGGCAATGCTTAACTGCATGTTCGGCCTTGAAACCATCGAGGAGAAGACCTCGGTTGAAATAACCGCTGAGGCAGGGGAGGTTGACCTGCTGTTCGTCGAGGTACTGAACGAGCTGTTGTCCATTCAGGGAAGGGACGGGCTCGCGCTTAAAAGGCTGGAGGCAGAGGCAATCCCGCTCAAGGGCAAAAACCTGTGTTTCAAAGGCACTGCCTTTGGCGAAAAATTCGACCCTGAAAAACACGCTGTAAAGACAGAGGTAAAGGCCGCTACATATTCAGGTCTTAGATATTCAAGGGGAGAAAAAGACAACCACATACTCGAATGCGTGTTGGATGTGTAGCAATTAGAAAATCCCCCTTTACAAAAAGGGGATACAGGGGGTAATGCTCCCTTCCATATCCTCCCCTTCCCCCCCCCACCCTTCCCTCCCCCACAAGTGGGGAGGGATAAGAGGGAGGGGTCATTAAAGGTGGGTTACATCGAGGAGGTTTTAAATGTCCATCGAGGTCAAAAAAATCTCTGAATATGTCTGGGAGATTCCCAAAAGAGGCGACATGCTCGTGCCGGGCAGGATTTACGCTGACAGGGAAACAATCGAGCCTCTTATACATGAGATAGAAACCAAAAAGACAGGCGGCTTTACGCCTGCGCTTCAACAGGTGGCGAATGTCGCGTGCCTGCCGGGCATTCAAATTGCCTCGCTCGCAATGGCGGACATACACCCGGGTTACGGCTTTGCCATAGGCGGCGTTGGCGCGTTTGACATGGAAACCGGCGTAATAAGCGTGGCGGGCGTTGGGTTTGACATAAACTGCGGCGTCCGGGTCTTGAAGACCCCGCTATTCAGGAGCGATGTCGAGCCTAAAAAAATCGAGCTTGCGAACCAGCTCTTCAGGGATGTGCCCTCAGGCGTAGGCTCAACAGGAAACATAAAACTTAAGGAGCAGGAGATTGACGAGCTTCTTATAAAAGGCGCTTCCTTTGTGGTCAAGGCCGGGTACGGCATTGCCGAAGACCTCGAATATACAGAGGAGCGCGGATGCGTCAAAGGCGCGAACCCCTCGAATGTCAGCCTGAGAGCTAAGGAGCGGCAATTCAAGCAGGTCGGGACATTAGGGAGCGGCAACCATTATCTCGAAGTCCAGTGGGTCGAGGAGGTCTATGAC
>CAYIRV010000294.1:0-2238 GCA_964365865.1 uncultured Thermodesulfobacteriota bacterium
TACCTTCCGAGGAAAAAGACAACCCCCCTTTCATACTCAGGCAGGATTTTTATCGCCGACCACAAAAACATCAGGACTATGAAAATGATAATTATGAATCCGCTTCCTATGCCGAAGATCATATATTGCCTCCGTGTTTTTTTTAAGCCTTGACGATTGTTAGAAGAAGCCCCTTTATATCTTTTACCTTTATCCTTTCGCCCTTTTTAACAGGCATCTCGCTTACCGCGTTCCAGTATTCGCCGTCAATGAATACCTTACCCTCCTCGCCAGGGGATTCCATATCCTCAGCAACAACCCCTTCCGCGCCCACGATGCCTTCCATGCCGCTTACCGGTCTTTTCTTATACATGCGGGCGGTATAGTATACCATAGAGGCGATAGCCGCTGTCATGAGGACGACGACAGGGAGCATTACCCAAAGGGACAGCCTCATGAACGGAAGCGGCGAGTCAAAGAGCATGAGGGACCCGAGAAATAGCGCCACTGCCCCGGCTACGGTCAAAAGCCCGTAGCTTACGACCTTTATCTCAAGTATGAAGAATATGACCGCAAGCCCTATAAGCAGGAGGCCCGCGTAGTTTATGGGAAGGGTCTGGAGCGCATAGAAGGCGAGGACAAGAGAAACGGCGCCGACCACGCCCGGCAGAACGACGCCGGGATTTGAAAGCTCGAAATAAAGCCCTGCAAGCCCTATCATCATGAGGATATAGGCCACATTGGGGTTGCTTATGGCGTTAAGAATCCTGAACCTCAAATTCATCTCTATGTCCTTCACCTCAACGCCTTTTGTCCTTATGGCGCGCGGCCCTGATGGAAGTTCCACCGTCCTTCCGTCGAGCCTTTCGATAAGCTCGTTCTTGCTCTCAGCTATCAGGTCAATGACCTTGAGTTTAAGCGCCTCCTCGGCCGTTATGTTGACGCTCTTTCTCACCGCGGCCTCGGCCCAATCCGCGTTCCTGTTTCTCTTAAGCGCTATGCCCTTTATGTAGGCCACGGCGTCGTTCTCGACCTTCTTCATCATCACCTCGTCGAGCTTCTCTCCGCCCATGGCAACAGGGTGCGCGGAGCCAATGTTCGTGCCCGGGGCCATTGCCGCGACAGAGGAGGCATATGTAATGAAAACCCCGGCTGACGCGGCGCGCGAGCCGGCAGGCGCCACATAAACGACCACCGGCACATCGGAGGAGAGGATTCCCTTGATTATGTCCCGCATCGAAAGGTCAAGCCCTCCGGGCGTGTCGAGCTGTATGACGAGCGCCTCTATCTTTTCCTTGTCCGCGTCCGCTATGAGGCCGGTTAGGTATTTGGCCATCACAGGGTTCACGATACCCTCTGCCTTTGCGTAAAAGACCTTGGGCGCTGACGCGCCAACGCTCAGGCCCTGAAGCAACAGCAGGGCAGGGACAAGAAAGAGCAGGTATTTGGCTGTTGAAAAAACCTTATAGCTCATAATGAAAATACTTTAACAGGGATTTTTATTTTTTCAAATCCTGCAACACAATCTGTATATCCGCCCATGCGTCTTTCTTAAACTCCGGCCTCTTAACGAGGACATCAGGCCCATAGGTAACTATGAGCTTGAGGCCGTGTTTTTCAATGAGCCTTGCCCTGAGATCCTTTACATCAGACGAGCCTGTAAGCGAAAGCGCGGCAATAGGGCCCATTGCAATGACCGCCTTTGGCCTGAGCCTTCTAATGTCCTCCATCAAAAGACCGGCGCATGAGGACGCGGCCTGAACAATTGTTTTTTCGTCTTCGCCAGAGGCGCACCTCATCGCGTAACATACGGCCACATCCTCTTTTTTATATTTCATGCCGTCTGTTATTATCTTTTCAAGAAGCGCGCCGTCTTCGCCGCTGAACGGGCCGCCCGACCCGACATCCGGCCGCCCCAACACAAAAACCACCTCAGACCTGCCGGCGCCCACGCAGGGAAAAGGCTCAACAGCTTCGCCTTTGAGCGCACAGCCTTCGCATGGGGATGGGTCTTCGGCTTTCCGCCCTGCTGAATGCAAGACAGGGATTTCCCTGAGCCCGCACGCGGAAAGGTATTCGAGATTGCTTTTAAGGCCGCTTATTATCGCATCATACGCGCTCATAAACAGGGAACTTCTCCTTTACAAGGCATAGCCCTTAAGATACCATATAGTTATAGGGCGACTCTAAAAATCGCTCTTTTCCCCGATCTCCGCGTTAGGGCGGAAATAAAAATGCTCACATATTAGTATATATGCT
>CAYIRV010000295.1:0-2224 GCA_964365865.1 uncultured Thermodesulfobacteriota bacterium
TAAACGGTCTGGAGCTCGGCTGAGGAGCCTCCCCAGTGTTTTTCCTTAATCTCAGGGCTGAAGTCCGCTGTGGCGACCCCGTCCTTGATTTTTACTCCGAGGAGCGCCGTGCCAACGGGTATTGTCCTGTCGAGGCCGGTCTTTGGGCCTTCTATGACGGCGCGGACTGTTTCGCTTACCTCATCCTCAAGTCCGCCGGCCTGTATCATCCTTTTTTCCGCCGCGAGGCTCTTTCCGTCCTCGCCGATAAAGTAGAGGCTTACTTCCTTGAACTTTTTTACCGCCTTGACTTCAGGTAGAGGAGATTTTCTATCTACTCCTGTCAGTCTTTCACCGAAGAACGCGAACACGAGGAGTCCTGCGGCAACCGTAATAGCGGCAACAACAGGCACAATCCACCAGTTGCCATTATTGCCTCTTTTTTTAGGGGCTGGCTTTTTGCCTGAACCTTCAGGTTTTTGTCCTTTTTTCTTAGCCATCTGTCATGCCTCAAGCCTGACAAGCAGGGCGCTCTCAAGCCTTGTTCCGTAAAAGCGCCTTCCGACCTCAACGAACCTTTCAGGCGAATCCGTTACAAAGAAACCGTGCGAGCCGTCTTTTCCCGGCGTGTTCATCATGTCCCCGGCATCGAGGAGGGCCTTCACCTCTTCGGCAACCGCCTCCGCCGAGTCAATCAGCCTGACGGATTTACCCATGACTTCCGCTATGACGCTTTTAAGAAGCGGATAATGCGTGCACCCGAGGACCAACGTGTCAATGCCCGCGTCCCTCAATGGAGCGAGGTAGCCCTCTGCCACGAGCCTTGTAACAGCCCCTTCAATCAGCCCCTCTTCAACGAGAGGGACAAAGAGGGGGCAGGGCTTTGTTGTTACGCTTGCGTCCGGCTTGTTCGCCTTTATCGCGGCAGTGTATGCGTTGCTCTTTATGGTGCCCTCAGTGCCTATGACGCCTATTTTTCCTGTCTTGGTGGAAAGGGCGGCCCGCTTTGCGCCCGGCTCAATGACGCCTATGACAGGGACTTTAAGGCTTCCTTGAAGCTCAGCGACTGCAAAGGCAGACGCCGTATTGCAGGCAACCACGAGGAGCTTAATCTCCCGGCGTATGAGGAACAGCGCGTCCTCAAAGGCGTACCTGATTATGGTCTCCTTTGATTTACTCCCGTAAGGCACTCTGGCGGTGTCTCCGAGATAGATGGTATTCTCGGACGGAAGGAGCCTCGCTATCTCCTTTAAGACCGTAAGCCCGCCTATGCCTGAGTCAAATACGCCTATGGCTGATTCGTTCATTTTTTTGCCGGGTTGTTACAGACATCGTATTATATACTATATGAGAAAATTTTTAAAATGCGAATTTGCGGGCGTTGTTTTTGCCGGTTGACGCTCGTTCTCTCTTGTGCAATAAATACATTATATGGAAAACAGGGAAATAGCGCGCGTATTTTTCGAGACAGCCGACCTCCTTGAGATAAAGGGCGATAACCCGTTCCGCATCCGCTCATACAGGAACGCGGCTGAGGCGATTGAGGGCCTTCCCGAAAGCCTCGCCGGCCTTTACGAAAAGGGCGAGGCCGGGCTTAAGGGCATACATGGAATCGGCGAGGGCATAAGGGAAAAAATCATCGAGTTGCTGACGACAGCCAAGTGCTCTCTCCATCAGGAGTTGCTCAAGGAGTTTCCAAAAGGCCTCCTCGATATGCTCCGGGTCAGCGGCATCGGCCCTAAAAAGGCCGGTCATCTTTATAAAGAGCTTGGCATTGCGGGCATTGATGCGCTTGAAAAGGCGGCCTTGGAAGGCCGCCTGCGCGGTCTTGCTGGTTTCGGCCAAAGGACGGAAGAAGGGATTTTAAAGGCAATAAAGGGGCTAAAGGCCGCAACCGGCAGGTTCAAGCTCTTTGACGCAATGCTGTATGCGGATTACTTTGTCAGCTGCATAAAAAAGGTTCCGGGCGTAGTGGAGGCTGTTCCTGCGGGGAGTCTCAGGAGGTGGAAGGAGACGATTGGGGATGTTGACATACTTTCTTCCTGCAAAAATTCAAATGCCGTGATGGATGCCTTTGTAAAGCATCCTGATGTCGGCGAGATAGTCTCAAAAGGAGAGACGCGCTCGACCGTCATATTGAAGGCAGGGCTTCAGGTTGACATAAGGGTTGTTGAGGAGAAGTGCTTTGGCGCGGCCTTGCAGTATTTCACAGGCTCAAAGGCTCATAACATCGCGCTGAGAGACA
>CAYIRV010000296.1:0-2221 GCA_964365865.1 uncultured Thermodesulfobacteriota bacterium
CTCCCCCCCTTGGAAAGGGGGGGAGTAGGGGGGGTGCTGAATGTTTTAAAGCAACCTGATGGAAACAATCACGGAACCGCGTCTGAAAAACCGCGGCCATGAGTTTACTTCTGCGCCTTTGGCTCTGCCGCCGCAGGCTGCACGAGCGCTACCTTAAACTTGGCGCTGTTGAATGAATTAAAGTCCGGAAACTTATTGAATACCCACCCTCTGACCACAACCTTGTTGCCTTCGAGAAGCTCCAGAAGCACAGCGGGGTTTTTCAAGTCATTCGACCTGGACACTATATTGTTGTCGCTCATGGCGTAATCAGGCACAAAGGCCACCACCTTAAGCGTTGCCCCGTTTTTGCCGATATTTACGCTCCCGCCTACCTTGATGGTGACTGATTCCAACGACTTTGCGGAAGAATCGGTAACATCGAGTTTGACCTCCTTCCACTTTACCCTGACCTCGTCCGAGAGCTTAAGCTCCTTCTCCTGCTTTGAACCTCCGTGCTGCGCCTTTACATCAGCGGCCTTGTCGAGCTTCGGATGGTCCGAAGGCATGGCCGGCTGCCCTGTTGGAGCGGCCTGCATGGGCATGGTCAACGGCGCTTGGGCGGCCTGCTCAGGCCCCGGGGCCTGTTGAGCCGCAGGGGCCTGGGTCTCCGGCGCTGCGCCTTCCTTCTTGTTGGAGCATCCTGAAAGCGCGGCTATTGTTATGCAAAAGGCCAGTGAAAGGGCCTTGAGTCCCGCGCTCGTTAGATTACCGTCCCTTGTTTCCATATCGCTTGTCTACCTCCGTCTTTATTTAGTCAACCATCTTTGTCCGGCAAGCTAAAAGCCGGTGTAATGCTCCCCTCCATATCCTCCCCCCTTTATAAAATGGGGGATTAAGGGGGTTATTGAATATAACATACGCAAGGACGTTTTTAAAAGAATTATTTCCTGAGATAATCAAGCCAGCCCTTCTCGAAATCTTCGTAGGACATATACACAGACGAAGCAAGCGCCGCGTCAACGGTCATGCCTTGCCCAAGGCCCTCGAGCAGCCTCTTTGCCTGAGAGACTCCAAACTCCCTTATGAGCCAGCCTGTGGCGGAAAGGCTTGCGATGTAGGCCTCGCGCGCCTTTTCCTGATTATATCCTAAAAAAGACCCTTCGAGCGTCTTTAATGAGAGCTTATTGTCCAATGCGAGCGTTTTAAGCAAGGCGTTCCCGGCCAGAGGGTCTTTGCCCTCCTCGTACTGGGCGAGGCCCTCGTTCAGCCATATGGGCGCATTGCCGCCTGAGAGCCTGTGGACAACCGCATGCGTGTATTCGTGGAATATCACCCTTTCGAGAAGCTCGCTTTTTTCCGCCACCCCTCCGGCTGGTATCTTTATCCTGCCGTCGTATATGGCCCCTGCCCATGAAGGACTCCATGTTACATCCCTGAACTGCTCCTTGGAATAAAGGACGGCCTCGACCTTATCGTCAGGGTAAAAGCCGAAGTCAGCCCCGACCTTGTAGTAAGCCTCTTCGAGGAGCAGCCCTATGAGATGCCCTGCCTCCGCGTTTTCTCCGCCTGAGAACTTCACGAGGAAGTGGCCTCCCTCTTTTTTTTCCATGCCCTCCTCTGCCGTATGCTCTGTCCTGAGCTTTTGGATGGAATCCCGCAGGACGGAATCAGACGGGTCAAGCTCATACGCATCGCTCAGGTGCTCCATGGCGGCCTGCCTGTCCCCTGCCTTTAAACTCTCATTGCCTGCCCTTATGTGCATGTTTTTGAAAGCAGCCCTGTCCTCAGTGGAAAGGTTCATTGCCGCGATGGCGGCCCTCGCGCCCTCGCGGTCGCCCTGCCTTATCTGTATCATGGCGAGGTTTTTGAAAAAAAGCGGGGTGTCCCAATAACCGGTTGCCTCTTTAAGCAATACGGCCGCCTCCTTAAACCTGCCGGAGTCGGCCTCGCTTACCGCATAGTTGTTAAGAGTCCTCGCGAGCGCGGATTTGATTGCCACTGAATCAGGCTCTGACATAAGGGCCTTCTTAAGAAGAATCACGGCCCTCGTATAATCCTTCTTGTCCGCGGCCAGCCCGGCCTCTTTAAGCAAGCCGTGGCTTTCGCCTGCTCGCGCGGCGCTGCCTTCATGGACAGGCTGGGCCGCATGCTCAAGCTCCGGGCCTCGGTCTTGTACGATGATGGTTTCGCCTGGCAACCCCCCCTTCCCCCCCTTGACAAGGGGGGGGTAGGGGGGGTT
>CAYIRV010000297.1:0-2211 GCA_964365865.1 uncultured Thermodesulfobacteriota bacterium
GCGGATGCCCCTTTCTTAAAAAAGGCGCAAGGGTCAGGGGGCATGAGTATCATTATTCCAAGATTGCCTCTTTACCTTGCCGCGGGATACAGACGGTTTTCAGGGTAAAACCCTCTTTCACAGGCGGGCAATCTAAGGCAGAGGGATATCTGTTCAACAAAACCCTCGCAAGCTACATACACCTGCACTTTGCGAGCAACCCCGGATTTGCCAGAGGCATTGTGTCTGCGTGCCGGGCGTACACTTCTCTAAACGAATAGTTTCTCTTGTAAGACGCCCTCTTTCCTGATAACATTTCTATGCAGTTGAGGTCTTCATAGGGATGCTTGCCAGAGTATTAAGCAGCGCGACATTTGGTATAGACGCTTACATCGTGGAGGTCGAGGTTGACCTTTCAGGAGGACTGCCGTTTTTTTCGACAGTGGGACTGCCTGACAACGCGGTCAAGGAGAGTAAGGACAGGGTAAGGTCGGCCATCAAGAATTCGGGTTACAGATTCCCGGCAAAGAGGATTACCGTGAACCTCGCGCCAGCGGACATAAAAAAAGAGGGCACTGCCTTTGATTTACCGGTCGCCGCGGCCATACTTAAGGCAGACGGCGTCATAGTAGAAGACGGGCTCGACGAATACTGCATAGTGGGCGAGCTTTCGCTCGACGGCCGGGTAAAACCCGTGCGCGGCGCGCTTTCCGTGGCCGTGTGCGCCAAAGCCCTGAACAAAAAGCTCATAGTGCCTTTTGATAACCAGAGGGAGGCCGCGGTAGTCCAAGGGGCCGCTGTCTATGGCGTAAAGACCCTAACTGAGCTTGTCGAGTTCGTAAACGGAACCATAAAGCTCGAACCATACGGGCCTGCCGGGGTTGAATGCATAGAGCCGCAACATGGTATTCATCCTGACCTGTCGGATGTCAGGGGACAGGAGCATGTGAAAAGGGCGCTTGAGGTAGCGGCCTCAGGCGGGCACAACATGATAATGCTCGGGCCCCCGGGTTCGGGAAAGACCATGCTCGCAAAGAGGCTTCCCGCGGTGCTGCCTTCCATGAGTCTGGACGAGGCCATAGAGACCACCAAGGTATGGAGCGTCGCAGGTATGCTCGATGACGGCATGTCCCTTGTTAGTGAGCGGCCGTTCAGGGCGCCGCACCATACCATATCGGATGTGGGGCTCATAGGCGGCGGGAAATTCCCAAGGCCCGGGGAGGCGTCCCTCGCGCATAACGGCGTTCTTTTCCTCGATGAGATGCCTGAGTTCAAAAGGGGCTCCCTTGAGGCGTTAAGGCAGCCGATGGAGGACGGAAAGGTTTCTATTTCAAGGGCCGTGGCATCCGTGACATTTCCGTCCGTATTTATGCTCGTGGGCGCCATGAACCCGTGCCCGTGCGGGTATCTCGGGGACGCGAGAAGGGAATGCGGGTGCAGTCCCATACAGGTGGAGAACTATAGGTCAAGGCTTTCAGGGCCGCTCCTTGACCGCGTTGACATACACTGCGAGGTCGCTGCGGTCAGGTTCTCGGAGCTTTCCGGAGAGGCTGCGGGAGAAAAGTCAACGGATGTGAAGAAAAGGGTCGAGGCCGCGAGGACAGTGCAGTCTAAGCGCTTCGGCGCGCGCGAGGGAGGGGCGAGGGTTTTTTCAAACTCCCGCATGACCTCCCGGCAGACAAGGAAGCACTGCAAGCTGTCTTCAGAGTCAATGAGGCTTCTGGAAACCGCGGTCGAAAGGCTCGGTCTTTCGGCGCGGGCATATACGAGGGTCTTGAAGGTGGCGCGGACAATAGCAGACCTCGAAAGAGAGGCGGATATAGCGCCTTGCCACATATCAGAGGCCATACAGTATAGGGCACTCGACAGGCCGGCAGTATGAAGGCAAGCTGAAGGGATAAGCAATGGGCGAAAGAGACGGCATATTCGAGAAAGACGAGCATCTACGCACGGTCTTTGATTGCGTGTTGGACGGGCTTTTCGTCATTGACATGCAAGGCCGGTACATGGATGTGAACCCGGCCGGGTGCAGGATGTTCGGATACACGAAAGACGAATTCCTTAAATCCGGCATAACGCTACTTCTCTTCCCTGAGGATGCGGCGGCCCCCTCACCCTTCCCTCTCCCCGCTGGGGAGAGGATAAAGGTGAGGGGCATAATTGGTAAGGAGTTCCGTTTTGTCCCTGAATACAGGATGAGGAAAAAGGACGGGACAGAGATATGGGTAGAGA
>CAYIRV010000298.1:0-2211 GCA_964365865.1 uncultured Thermodesulfobacteriota bacterium
TACCAACGACATTGAACATGTCGCTCGTAACAAAGCTCAGATACCAGAAGAGGAGCGGCTTTGACGAGAACGAACTCAACAAGGGCGAGCTCCAGTTCCCTGACGAGGCGGCCCTGCTTATAGGCGGACGCGGAGGAGAGCATGTCGGGTTCTTGCTCGAGGCCCAGTTGGCTGACGGCGCTGCGGAGACATTTCTGTCATTCAAGATGCCGATAGTCTTTGATGTCGGAAATACAAAGGTCAATGTCATACCGTTTAAGACCGACGCCCTGGGAGCATCATACGGTTTTGAGCTTCTGAATACCGGCGCAGTCAGGCACCAGAGGCCGCTTGAGCACAGGTCCGACATGTCAGCACAGCAGTATATCGGCACAGCCAGCGCGGCAACAGGCTTTGCATTAGCCGCGGCAGACAACATGTGGCACGCCACCTACACGGCATGGACGCCTGTTAACGGCACAAGCGCCTCAAGCCCGTATCTTAACTATATAAGGGCCGCTGTAACGCCGACCGTGTCAGGCTGGGATGTTGCCGCAGGCTTTCAGCTCTGGAACGGCACGACCAAACAGGTGGATAGCTCTTTAGCGCCCGCATCTACGACGGTAAGGACTGCCGCTGCCGCTTATGCGGTTGACGCACAGCTTCAAGGCAATGCCGGTAATTACCCTCTCGGGGTGTATTTTTCATACGCAAGCGCCAAGAAGTCAGAAGCAAACAAGGTGGCGAACATGTTCAACGGAAGCATCAATAAGGCAAAGTCAGCATGGGCCTTGGCAGGGGAAGTGGGCGTAATCCCGAACAGGGTTACGGTCGCGCTCGCTTACCGCTCAGGCAAGGACGGCGACGGCGACTGCCCTGCGGTCGGCACCTGCGACGCCAATGGTGACGGCTACCCGGACGGCGACGGCAAGGACTCGGATAAGGCGACGACTGTAGGGGTCAACTACAATGCCACGCAGAACCTTACGGTGCAGGTCAATCACTCGCGGTATAGCGGTGACGAAAAGCCCACCGCCAGCGCAGGCACCGCCGGCATAGGAGACAGCCTTACAACCATAATGTTATTCTCAGCGTTCTGAGCAGGGTTTGATTTTATGATAAAAAGGGGAGGGTGAATGCCCTCCCCTTTTTTAATTGAGGAAAGTCCATTTTTATCAAGCATGGCGGATGGAAGATGCTGGAAATTTTAACGATGAAAAGTCATACGGCGTTTAAGGCCTTTGCGTTCTTATCTTTCGCGTTCATATCCATCGTGGGCCTTGCCTCGTGCGCCGGGCCTCTCACGGTAACCTACACCCCTGTTAAGAAAGACAGGCTTAAGCTCAAGGAGCCTGTGTCAATCGAGGTGGGCGCTCTTCTGGATGAGCGCGCGGCCGCAAAAGACGGCTCCGCAAACCCGCGTAGAATCGGAACCATAACCGTTACTGTCTTTGACATGGACTCCGGGGACCTCGTGCTCTCCGAGGATGTCCCTGCGCTCGTGGCAAGGGCGCTCAAGCAAGAGCTTAAGCTCGCGGGCTACACGGTAAAAGAGGCAGGGGACGGGGCAGAGGCGGACTTTGTCGTTACAGGCGCGGTTAAGGACTTCAGGCTCGATATAGGCGCGAGGGACGAGCTCGCGATTGCAACAGGCATTAAGTTCTCTGATAAGAAGTCAGGCACGGCGGCTGTGTGGGCAGGCGAGGCCAGAGAGGAGGGGAGCAGGTTCGCGGGCGTTACCGGAAATTCAAGGAAGAGCATATCAGACTATATCTCATTCACGCTTTCAAAGGCGCTCAGGGCCGCGCTCGCTGAGGCCGGGCCTGAACTCATTAAGGCAAAGTCAGGGACAGCGCTGAGCCCGGGCAAAGGCGCTTTTACGGTCTCAACCAGCCCGGAAGGCGCGAAGCTCTATATTAACGGGATTTACTATGGCCGGACGCCAGCGAATATCGGGATGGATGAAGGGGTTTACGAGCTAATAGTGAAGAAGGAAGGTTATAAAGATTATAGCGAAAGGTTTGCAATTGTCGAAGGCCGGCCCACTGTGCTTGAGGCCGCGCTTGATAAGGAATAGGCTCAGGTTTCAATCTTCCTTGAACTTGCATTTGGAGTAGAAGAACAGACTTATTACAAGCACAAGCACTATCACGGCGTGTATAAAGAGCTGAATCACGCCGCTTTTCCACTCAGCCTCTCCGAGTCCCAACTTCATCTGCGTAAGCAACAGCC
>CAYIRV010000299.1:0-2181 GCA_964365865.1 uncultured Thermodesulfobacteriota bacterium
AATACGGCTGGGCGTTCGTGAACATAAACATAAGGCCCTATTACGCCGAGGGCTCAAAGACATACGGGTACGAGATAGCCGAGCAGCTCGGCTGGAAGCTCCCTAAGCATATAATAGTCCCAATGGCGGGCGGCTCGCTCATAACCAAGATTTGGAAGGCGTTCAAGGAATTACATACGCTCGGTTTTGTCAGCGGCCTCGATTGCAAATTCTACGGCGCTCAGGCCGCCGGGTGCGCGCCCATAGTCAATGCGGTCAAGGAAGGGACCGAGCTAATCAGGCCGGTTAAGCCCAATACCATCGCCAAGTCCCTTGCCATAGGCAATCCGGCTGACGGCTATTACTCGGTCAAGGCCATTAAAGACAGCAACGGATGGGCTGAAAATCCGAATGACGAGGAAATCATCTCAGCCATGAAGCTCCTTGCGGAAACAGAGGGCATTTTCACCGAGACCGCCGGAGGGGTTACGCTCGGCGCGACATTGAGGCTCATCAAAGACAACAGGATACCCAAAGACGAGCCTATAGTCGTCTGTATTACTGGAAACGGCCTGAAAACCCAGGAAGCGCTCGAAGGCCGCCTCGAACAGCCGGCCATAATAAACGCCCGGCTCTCTGATTTCGACGCGCTTGTAAAGGCCAATGGAAAGACCTATGCCGTGAAGGCGCGGGCGTAGTTTTCAGCCTCGCGCCTTGCTCAATGGTTGTGAATAAAGGAGCCTTTATTGCAAAGGCTCCTGATTTTTTTCTACCATTTTCAACTGAAATCCTGTAGCATGAAAAGATAAGGCGGCGCGGTTCCGATAGCTGAATATTGTTTTTGAGGGGAGATTAGATAAGATGACCGACCATTTCGTTGAGGATAAGACAACCAAGGTTACCGTAAACCTCAATGGCCAAGAGTCAAAGGTTGACTTCAATGACCTTAAGTCAGGCGGCTTCATAAAGCAGAGGCAGAAGGATTTGTTCGCAGTTCGGCTCCGGTGTCCCGGAGGAAGGCTTACCACCAAAAAGCTCGTGGAGATTGCTAAAATCGCGGACAAATATAGCAAAAAAGGGGTCATACACCTGAGTTTTAGGCAGTCCCTTGAAATCCTGTATGTTGATTACAAGGACTTTAACGCGGTAGTGAAGGAGTTGGAGGCAATCGGCCAGAAGGTGGCCTCCTGCGGCCCGAGGGTGAGGGTCCCGACCGCCTGCGGCGGGTGCGAATACAACCCCAACGGACTTACGGACACGCAGGGGCTTGCCGACATGGTTGACAAGACCTTTTTCGGCACGGCTACGCCCCATAAGTTCAAGACGTCTTTTTCCGGCTGCCCCATTGACTGCGCCCGGACAAAGGAGATGGACCTGGGCTTTCAGGGCGTTGTTGACCCTGTGTGGGAAGACCCGCTCTGCACAGGGTGCACCATATGCTCCGAGGCGTGTAAAGAGGATGCGATAGTTTCCGACCCTGACACAGGGAAACCAATATTCGACCCAATGAAGTGCATATTCTGCGGGGACTGCATAAGGGCGTGCCCAACCGGCGCGTGGCAGGCAAAGAGGTACGGCCATACAGTAAGGCTCGGCGGAAAGCACGGACGCCATCCAGTAGAGGCCACAGAGGTCATGAATTTCCTGCCTGACGAGCTTGTGCCTGAGACCATCAAAAAGACGGTCGAGTGGTATAACGCCAACGGCAAGCGCGGCGAAAGGATAGCCACCACCTTAAAGAGGGTGGGGCTTAAGAACTATCTGGACTTTATGGAGCCTGTCTTCGGCAAGGCGGAAAAGGGCGCTAACAAGGCCGAGACGGCAAAGGCAGGGGCTTGACATGGGAGAAGTGAAGGCAGACGCCGTATTGGACTTAAGGGGGGTCGTGTGCCCCATAAACTTCGTCAAGACAAAGCTCAAGCTCGAATCAATGGACGAGGGGCAGGTGCTTGAGATTGTGCTCGACAGCGGCGAACCCATCCAGAATGTCCCGAAGAGCGTCAAGGAAGAGGGGCATAAGATAATCGAGGTCAAGAGGGAGGAAAACTTCTTCAGGCTTAAGATTCAAAAATCATAATGCCCTCCTTTAGAAAAGGGGGGTAGGGGGGATTTGGATAAAGGTAAAATCCCCCTCAATCCCCCTTTTAGAAAGGGGGAGGATTAAGGTTTATTATCTAATTACCCTCCTTTAGAAAAGGAGGG
>CAYIRV010000300.1:0-2178 GCA_964365865.1 uncultured Thermodesulfobacteriota bacterium
ACAGCTCTTTGACGACCCCGGCATGGCCGTTCTGCGAGGCCATAAGAAGGGCCGTGGCGCCGTTCCCGGCCCTCTTAGCGTTCACGTCCGCGCCCATGGCTAACAGCTCCTTGACGACCCCGGCATGGCCGTTCAGCGAGGCCATAAGAAGGGCCGTGCCGCCGTCATCGGCCCTCTTTGCGTTCACGTCCGCGCCCCTAACTAACAGCTCCTTGACGACCCCGGCATGGCCGTTCTGCGAGGCCACAAAAAGGGCCGTAACGCCGTCCACGAACTTGGCGTTCACGTCCGCGCCTTTGGCGAGGAGATACTTTACTTTCTCGATGTCTCCTGACCCAGCCGCCTCTACGAGCACCGCACCAAGCTTTTCACCGCCGCCGCCGAATATTGACCCGAAGAAACCCATAATCCCTCCTGCTTTTGTCCGCTCAAGGTCATATTTCATCTAAATCCGAGGCAGAAATACCAAAACGTTCAAATGACACTTCTGGGCAAAAATCCCAAAAATGCTTGTACCTGCCATTTGGTCCTGATATTGAAGTGGCCTGTTCGTCTGTAACTGGCCATAAAGGCGATCGTTTCCATTTTTTAAAAAGTTTAAGTCATAAAAAAGAAGGATGGTATCCCTCTCTCCCAAGCGAATAGGCCTCTACCCCCTCTCCCCAATCGGCACATATTTTTGACCGCGAAGCCCTATGTACTTCTGCGTGGGCCTGTAGATGCGGTTTGTCTTAATCTGCTCCATCCAGTGCGCGAGCCAGCCTGAGACCCTGCCCATGGCAAATAGCGGGGTATAGAGGTCAGGGGGCAGGCCAATGGCGTCAAACACTATGCCTGAGTAGAAATCAATGTTCGGGTGGAGCTTCTTATGGGCGAGCCTTTCCATGACCACCTTTTCCACCTCGTCAGACACCTCGACTATGTGCTTCTTGATTCTGCCGGCCTCATAGAGCTTTTTTATGAAGCCCTTTAAGACCGCGCCTCTCGGGTCGCCTGTCTTATATACCCTGTGGCCTACGCCCATTATCTTCTCTTTCCGCTCAAGCCTGCCCTCTATGAAGGCGCGCGCGTTCTCCCGCGAGCCTATCTCGTCCAGCATCTTCATGACCTCTTCGTTGGCCCCGCCGTGCAAAGGCCCTGAGAGCGTGCCTATGGCCGAGGAAACGACGGTATAGGGGTCGGCGAGCGTGGAGCCCACCACGCGCGCGCTGAATGTCGAGGCGTTCATGGTATGGTCCGCGTGCAGGATGAGGACGCAGTCGAGGATTTTTTCCGTCAGCGGGTCAGGCTCTCTCTCAAAGAGCGTGTAATAGAAATTCGCGGCAAACGACAGGTCGTTACGCGGCAGCAGGGGCGCGTCTCCGCGCCTGAGCCTGTGGCAGGCCGCGACAATTGTGGGGAGCTTGGCGATAAGCCTGACCGCCGACCAGTACCTGACATCCTCATCGAG
The DNA here is from genome assembly GCA_964365865.1 of uncultured Thermodesulfobacteriota bacterium. Lineage (GTDB taxonomy): Bacteria > Desulfobacterota > GWC2-55-46 > GWC2-55-46 > GWC2-55-46 > CAYIRV01. The sequence continues at coordinate 1,451 of CAYIRV010000300.1, forward strand.
CGTATCGCGCGCCGGATAATACATGCCCATTGCCGATACAACGGCCTGAAGGTAGTGCATGGGGTGGCCGCCCTCAGGCAAATACTCCATCATCCTTAATATCTTGAGCTTGAGCCTCGTGTGCAGGGTAACATCGTTCTTGAATTTTTCGTATTCAGCCTTGTTGGGCAGGCGCCCGAATATGAGAAGAAAGGATGTTTCGAGGAAGTTTGACTTTTCCGCGAGCGTCTCTATGGGTATGCCCCTGTATTCGAGCCTTCCGGCCTCGCCGTCAATGAAGCTTATCGCAGACTCGGCCGCGGGTATGCCCTCAAGCCCCGGCACCACATCCATCATGACTGTCTCTTCCATTTATACAGCCTCCTTTTCGCATCAAAATTGATTTGCGTGCCTAAAAAACAAACATTAAAAGTTTTCCGTCAGGCCGTGTTTTCCAAAAATCCATTTTCTGAACTTTTCGAGCGCCTGTTTCCTGTGGCTGATTTTATTCTTCTCGGCCATCGGGACCTCGGCAAGGGTCTTATTGAACATTGGCGCGAAGAACACAGGGTCATAGCCGAACCCTTCCTTGCCAGAGGGGGTTTGGGCAATGAAGCCGTCAAGCCTTCCCTCGAATGTCCTGACCTTGCCGCCCGGGGACGCAAACGCCATGACGGATACGAAGCGGGCCTGCCTTTTGTGTTCCGGCACTCCCTTAAGCTCATGGATGAGTTTTTCGATGTTTTTTT
>CAYIRV010000301.1:0-2174 GCA_964365865.1 uncultured Thermodesulfobacteriota bacterium
CCGTTTCTTGAGGCCATAAGGCAGCTTCGGTTCGACCTCGGAAAAGAGAACTGCATCTATATCCACCTTACGCTCCTTCCCTATATCGCGTCAGCGCATGAGATAAAGACAAAGCCCACGCAGCACAGCGTGAATAAGCTCCGTGAAATCGGCATTCAGGCCGATGTGCTCCTCTGCCGGTCGGACAGGCCGCTTACGCAGGATATAAAGAACAAGATAGCCCTGTTCTGCAATGTCGAAAAGGACGCCGTCATATCAGCGGAGGATGTAAAGTGCATATACGAGGTCCCGCTGGTATTTCACCGCGAGGGGCTTGATGACAAGATAGTAAAGCTCCTTAACATATGGACGAGGGCGCCCAAGTTGGATGAGTGGGAGGAAATAGTCCGGAAGTTCTACAACCCGAGACACGAGGTAACGATTGCCATAGTCGGAAAGTATGTTCATCTGCACGATTCGTATAAGAGCCTGCACGAGGCGCTCATACACGGCGGCCTTGCCAACAATTGCAGCGTGAACCTCCATTACATTGACTCGGAGGATGTGGAAAAGAAAGGGCCGCAGGCGCTTCTTAAGGGCGCGGACGGCCTGCTAATTCCCGGAGGCTTCGGGAGCAGGGGGGTGGAGGGTAAGATTTCATCCATCAGATACGCGCGGGAGCATAAAATCCCGTTCTTCGGCATATGCCTCGGCATGCAGGTGGCTGTAATCGAGATAGCGAGGGACCTCTGCGGCCTTAAGAACGCAAATTCATCGGAGTTCGACCCTGAGTCCCCTGACCCTGTGGTTGACATAATGGAGACCCAGAAGGGCGTCCACGCAAAGGGCGGGACAATGAGGCTCGGGGCTTACCCGTGCGCGCTTAAAAAAGGCACAAAGGCTTATGGCGCGTATGCCACGGCTGAGATATCGGAGCGGCACCGCCACAGGTACGAGGTCAACAACAGGTATAGGGCCGCGCTTGTTGACGCCGGGGTCGAGTTCAGCGGCCTTTCTCCCGACGGGTCCCTTGTCGAGATGCTCGAGCTTAAGCCGCATCCGTGGTTCGTGGCCTGCCAGTTCCACCCTGAGTTCAAGAGCAAGCCGGCCCGGCCGCATCCGCTATTCAAGGCATTTGTGAAGGCAGTGCTTTCTTCAAGGCTTCCCGCCTCAAAAGGCGCTAAAAAGAAAACGCCCGCTAAAAAAGGCCGCGCCCGGGCTGCTCACCCGGCTAAGGCCCATTCAAGGCCCCATTCAAATGAAGAGGTTTAAGCTTAGCAGTATCTTCACCCCCACCCTACCATCCCCGGTCAAGGGGGAGGGTTTTATAGGGGGTGCCAAGCTCGTCTTCATCATGGGCCCGTGCGTCATAGAAGACGAAAAGACCTTCCTTTTTACAGCCGAATCTCTCGCGGAGATTTCATCAAAGTTCAAGATACCCTTGGTTTTCAAGGCCTCTTATGACAAGGCCAACAGGACTTCGATTAAGTCCTACAGGGGTCCGGGCATAAAGGCAGGGCTTAAGCTCCTTAAAAAGGCCAAGAAAACATTCGGTTTTCCGGTGCTTACTGATGTCCACTGCAGAAACGATGTAAAAGAGGTTGCGGAAGTTGTTGACATAATACAGATTCCCGCGTATCTATGCCGCCAGACCGATTTGCTCATCGAGGCAGGCAAGACCGGCCGCGCGGTCAATATTAAAAAAGGCCAGTTCATGGCGCCGCTCGATATGCGCCACGCCGTTGACAAGGTCTTATCAACAGGCAATGACAATATTATCCTGACTGAAAGGGGCGTGAGCTTCGGTTACAACAACCTCGTGGTTGACTTCAGGGCATTGCCTGTAATGAGGTCTTTGGGATACCCTGTTGTCTTTGACGCAACGCACAGCGTTCAAGCGCCTGCTGGAAAGGGCGCTTCATCGGGCGGGGACAGGACAATGGCGAGATACCTTGCGAGGGCCGCTGTTGCCGTGGGCGTTGACGGCGTATTCATGGAGGTCCACCCTGACCCTGAAAAGGCGCTTTCAGACGGCCCGAACTCGATATATATAAAAGACCTTGGGGTTATAATAAAGGAGCTTTTGGACATAGACAGAGCAATTCAGCTATCAGTAAAAACCGATACCCGGTAACCGTATATGCACCTTCTTAAAATATCAGACCTTACAAAAGACGAAATCCACGGCCTTCTCG
>CAYIRV010000302.1:0-2153 GCA_964365865.1 uncultured Thermodesulfobacteriota bacterium
GTAATGGTACTCGGTAAAGACCGCCCTTTCCCTTGGGCTGAGGCTTGAGAGCGGCCAGAGTATCTCCCTGAGTTCCACCCCTGTATCCTTAAGCCTATTGTAGAACGCATGTGCTTCGGCCTCTAACTTGTCTGAGCACTTTGTCATTTCAAAGGGCCGGATGAATCGCCATGAAAAATCCTGTGCCCCGATGTGAGGTTCAGGTTACGAACCTGAACCCTCTATTGCTTGTTATAAAAATTATACTTTTTGTTTATACATTTGTCAATCTTTAATTTCAATAATGTAACTAATATGTGAATGATTCTTGCGGGAGCAGGTTTGTAACCTGCTCATACCCCGAACCTGAAATGCATGACATCGCCGTCCTTGACCACATAGTCCTTTCCCTCTACCCTCAAAAGCCCCTTTTCCCTGCACCCGGCCTCAGAGCCGCAGGAGACGAAATCCTCGTATGCTATGACCTCTGCCCTTATGAACCCGCGCTCAAAGTCCGAGTGTATTACCCCAGCGGCCTGGGGCGCGAGCGCGCCCTTCCGGATGGTCCATGCCCTGACCTCTTTTTTCCCTGCCGTGAAAAAGGTAATAAGCCCGAGCACCTCATAGGCCGCTGCTGCGAGCCTGTCGAGGCCCGACTCCTTAATCCCAAGCCCCTCCAAGAACCCCGGCCTCTCGGCTTCTGAAAGCTCGGCTATCTCAGCCTCTATCCTTCCGCAAAGGGCCACAAACCCGGCGCCTTCCATTCGGGCAGTGTCTTTCACCGCCAATGCGGCGGCAGAAGCGGCATCAAGGTCGTCCTCGTCAACATTCGCGACATAAATAATTGGCTTTGCGGTAAGAAGGTTAAGGTCCTTCATAACCCCCCCAATCCCCCCTTGTGTAAGGGGGGGATTGGGGGGGGTTGCATCCCTTGCCGGACGGCCCTGTTCGAGCTTCGCCTTTAGAACGCCGCACGCCTGCATGACCTCCATGGCGGCCTTGCCGCCTGTCTTCAGAAGCCTTTCCGTCTTTTCAATCCGTCTTTCAACGGCATCGAGGTCAGCGAGGATTAGCTCCGTCTCTACGACCTCTATGTCGGACTTTGGGTCAACCTTGCCGTCCACATGCACGACATCCGGGTCCTGAAAGCACCGGACGATATGCGCGATAGTGTCCACGCTCCTGATGTTGCCGAGGAACTGGTTCCCAAGCCCGGCGCCCTTGCTCGCGCCCTTTACAAGCCCGGCTATGTCAACGAACTCAACGGCCGTGGGCACGACCTTTTCGGGCTTTACGAGCGCTGTAAGCCTCGAAAGTCTCTTATCCCTTAAAACAGCCATGCCTATGTTCGGGTCAATGGTGCAGAACGGATAGTTGGACGCCTGCGCTCGCGCGGCTGTCATGGCGTTGAAGATGGTGGATTTCCCGACATTAGGAAGCCCTATGATACCGCAGTTAAACCCCATGTTTTACCCCTTTTGCTCTTCGCAAAAAAACAGGGCTGGCCTTAAGCGCCAGCCCATCTCTAAACCGCCCGCATTGCCCCTGAGGGCGTCCTATTTCACACGAGAAGCGGGGCTATAATAAGGGCCACTATGCTCATGAGCTTTATGAGTATGTTCATGGCAGGCCCTGATGTGTCCTTGAACGGGTCCCCGACCATGTCTCCAGCTACAGCGGCCTTGTGCGCGTCAGAACCCTTGCCGCCCAAGTTTCCTTTTTCTATGAACTTCTTGGCGTTGTCCCACGCCCCGCCCGCGTTAGCCATGAATATGGCGAGAAGGACGCCTGTAACCGTGGCCCCGGCGAGCATTCCTCCGAGCGCGTGCGGCCCGAGTATGAACCCTACGGCGACCGGGGCCGCAAGGGCAAGCACACCGGGGGCTATCATCTCTGTAAGGGCCGCCTTTGTGCTTATGTCAATGCACCGGGCCACATCCGGCTTTACCCCTGCCCTGCCTTCGAGAAGCCCGGGGATTTCCCTGAACTGGCGCCGTATCTCATTGACCATCTTGAACGCGGCCTTGCCTACGCTCGTCATGGTGAGCGAGCCGATGTAAAACGGGATTATCCCGCCGAGAAGAAGCCCTATGACGACATGCGGGTCGGTCAGGGAGATGCTGAAAGCCTTGCCGGATTTCGCGGCCACGACCTGACCGAACGCCGAGAAGAGC
>CAYIRV010000303.1:0-2127 GCA_964365865.1 uncultured Thermodesulfobacteriota bacterium
TTTGCCGCCATGATGCCGGCGACCCTTGCCACTCCGAGCACGTCGCCCTTTTTGATTTCGTTCCCGATTATAAGCTCGAGGGTTTCTGGGCGCATAATCACCCGGCCCTTTGCAACGGCCTCTCTGTCAGTTGAGTCTTTGCCTGTCACGTCAACCATCCGTGCCTTGCCGCGCTCATCCGTGTGGGTCAGCCCCATTATGGTTTCTCCTTTAGCAGGCCGACCCATCCTTATGGATGGGTTGGCCTGAACAAGTTTTATGTTTTTCCGCAACCTATTACATGCCGCCTTGCTGGTGATCCGGTCTCATTTCTGGGAGAAGGCCTCTACGACCTCCCCGTTTTTGACGGTGAGGATAAAGAGCCTTTTTTGCGCCTCCCTGACTGCGTTAAACGAGATGGCGCCGGTCGCCCCTTTGAAGTCCTTTACGCCCCTTATCCTCAAAGCGGCCTCGTCTCTTACTTGCGCCTGGCTGTCGTGCGCCGGGATGCGCGCCTCAGTTACTGCGGAGATAAGGATGCTTGCCGCGTCAAATGCTTGCGCCTCAACGGCGGAAGGCTCGGAGCCAAATGCCGCGTTGAACTTCTTGACAAAGGCGTCAGTGGCCGGGGCCCCGCTCTTCCCGTAAAATGTATCCACAAAGACCGCGCCTTCCACATTTTTGCCGCAGAGTTCGACAAATCGCGCCGAATTCCACGCATTGGTGCCAAGCAGCCTTACGTCCTTTATATTGTAGTATTCGAGCCACGGCGCGATAAGGCTTACGGCCTCGTATGTATCCGGTATGAAAATGGCTTCGGCCTTGAGTTTGGGCTCGTACTCCTTTATAGTGCGCCTTCCTTCCTTGCGTTCCTTGACCTGCACGTTAAAGAGCTGCCTCATCTGGGCGCTAAAATCTGTTATCCCAGGAGTGTAAGACATCTCTGCGGCTACGGAAGCGCCCTGCACAAACGCCTCTTTTTCAAAGAGCTTTGCAAGCTCCGTCCCGTAGCCGTTCGACGGATACATGACCGCGAAGTTTTTAATCCCAAGCGTCTTTACGGCATATTCCGCAATCGCCGCGGTCTGCGCGGATGCGGTAAGAAAATTCCTGAAGACGTATTCACCCGATGCCGTCAGTCCTTCCTTTTGCGCGAGCGCGATTATGGGGAGCCTATGCTCCTGCGCGGTCTTTGCCGCCTCAGCCGCGCTTGAGTTCAAAAGCGGGCCTAAAAGACCGCCCACCCTCGGGTTCGCCGAGAGTTCCTCCACCGCGCCCCTTGCGGAGGCCGCATCAATCCCCACGTCCCTCACAAGCACCTCGACGGAACCGCTGCCGAACGTATCCGCTGCAAGCATAATCCCACGCAGCGCCAAGTCTCCGTATTCCTTATAATTGCCCTTCTGCGGCAAAAGCGCCCCGATGGCGGGCGGGCCTTCTTTGCCCTTTTCGGTTGACGGGACTACGTCCTCCGTAGTCTCCTTAAGAAGGAGCCGCGCCTTGGCGCGAAGCGTAAAGGAGGCATCCTGCGCGCCTGCAACGGATTCAAGAAGGTCTTTAGCGTCTTTTATCTGTCCGGTTTTTTTCCGGACCGCGCCGAGTTCATACATGGCCTCGAGCTTGAATCTCGTGGAGAGAAAATCGGTAAGGAGTTTTTGAAAGAGGGCTACGGCCTTTTCATGCTCTTTTTTGGCCGAATATATGCGCCCGAGCCTTAAAAGCGCCTCGGGAACGGCCGTGCCCCCGGGGTTTTTATCAACGTAACGCTCAAGGGCATTTATCTCGTTTTTGCCGTTCGGCGCGGCTTCGAGCGCCTCGAAGAGTGTAAGGACGTCCACCTCCGCATCCGCGCCGTAAGCATGTCCCCGCATGGTTAAAGCGAGCAACGGCAAAGAGAATATTAGTAATACGGTAATGATAGCTCCCCGCTTTAACCATGCGGGGACATGTAAAACTGCGGTAAGGGTTCTACGGAGGGTTATGCCCTCTTCGTTGGTCATCTGCATAATCTCGGCAACCTCTAAACGTTTATCAGTTATCGGTTATCCGTTATCGGTAAAACCGTTAAGGAAGTTCTGATTTATTCTTTTTTCTGTCATTTCGAGCCCTTCGCTGTGTCATTCCGAGCAAAGCGAGGAATCTTGGTTT
>CAYIRV010000304.1:0-2113 GCA_964365865.1 uncultured Thermodesulfobacteriota bacterium
TTCGTCACTGCGGCGTAGCCAAAACTACGCCTCGTTCCTCACTCCTCGACGCCTTGCATCTGGGGCTTTTTTAGCAACCTGAACAAATTTTGGATTTCTCATTTGACGGGATTATCCAGCGGCAGAGGGTTGGTTTTTCTCCTCTTCAGGCGGCCGTGTTTTCCATCTCCTGTGCACCCAGAACCACTCCTCAGGCCTTTGCCGTATCGTGTCCTCGAGCGCCTTGGTGAACCTGCCGGTGTTTTCAATGGTGTCTCTTGCCTTGTCTCCTGTGCTGACTATGGGGATTTCAGGTTTTATTATTACCCTGTGGCCTCTCCCGGTTCTCAGGATGAACGCAGGAACAACTGCCGCGCCTGTGGCTGATGCGAGGAGCGCAGGGCCTTTGTTCGTGCATGCAGGCGCGCCGAAAAAGTCCACAAAGACGCCTTCCGTCTGGGCGACATTCTGGTCAAGGAGGATAAGCGCTATGGCGTTAGCGTTAAGCCTCTGCATAAGCCGCCTCATGGCCCGGTTTTTCGACACCATGATGTTTCCGCACCTTGTGCGCGCCCATCTTATGAATTCGTCAAAGAGCGGGCTGTCTGCGTCCCTTACCACAACATCGAGCGCATAGCCCGAAAGGCCGAAGAACGCGGCTGTGTATTCCCAGTTTCCGAGATGCGCCGTAAGCAGGATAACGCCTTTTTTTCTCGACAGCGCATTTTGAAGGATTTCAATGCCCTCGCACTCGAAGTATTTGCTTAAGTCATTCTTTTTAAGCCACGGCATTCTCATGAACTCAAAGAACATGGTGGCAAGGCATACGAGGGAGCTTTTGGCTATTGCCTCGGCGCGTTCTTGGCTGATAGCGCTGCCGTAAGCCCTTTTTATGTTTTCGAGGGCGATGTTTCTTCTTTTCTTATCCAGCCTGTAGGCGAGCGCCCCGAGGATATTTCCGAGAAAGAATATAACGCCCAAAGGCAGATGTCCGATTATAAAGGCCAAGGATTTGAGGATTAGAAGCGCCATTGACTTAAACACCCAAGATAAGTTTTGTGAGCCTGTCTTCATCATTCACAACAACATCTACGGCGAGCGCGAAGATGCTGATGCCGCTGTGCTGAAGGCCATTGAGTTTTACCGCGTCCTTCTCTGTTGTAATGGCCAAGCGGCTTTCTTTTGATGCCGCCTTTATCCTTTCCATGTCGCTATCCGTATATTTATGGTGGTCAGGGAAGGAAAGTGAGCCTGTAAGAGTTGCGCCGAGTTTTTTAATGGTTTTGAAAAACGCCTCAGGGTTCGCCGTGCCTGCGAATGCGAATACTTTCTTTCCCTTGAACATTGCGGGATTCAGCGGTTTTTTTTCGCTTATGTCGTAAAGCATGGAAGGCTTGTAGTCAAAGCCCATGAGAGGCAGGCCGGTTTCCTTAATCCTGAGAGCGTCGGGTGGTTTAAGGTCGCTGCCTTTGAGCATTATCAGGCTTGCGCGCCCTATCCCTGAAACAGGCTCTCTTAATATGCCCATGGGCAGGAGATGTCCGTTGCCGAGCCCGGCGTCTGAATCAACGAGGAGTATGTTCAAATCCCGTTCGAGCCTCATATGCTGGAATCCGTCGTCGAGGAGCACGCAGTCAGGAGAGAACTTCTCGATTGCAAAAAGCCCGGCCCTGAAGCGGTCGGCCCCGATGACGATAGGCACGTCAACAAGCCGGGACGCCATAAGATACGGCTCGTCCCCTGCCTCATCAGGCCCCATGAGCACGGTTTTTCCGTCAGATACGGCGCTTATGCGCCTTGCGCTGCCCTTATAGCCCCGGCTTACGATAACAGGCCGTTTGCCGTTCTTCTTCAGAATCCCGGCTATGTGCATGGCGAGCGGGGTCTTGCCGCTGCCGCCTGCGGTGAGGTTCCCGACCGATATTACCCTGCATGGGAGCTTCTTTTTCCGCAAGACCCCTGCGGCGTACAAAAAAAGTCTCAGCCGCACAGCCGCGCCGTAGATGAGGGATGGAACAAAAAGCAGGAGATACTGCGCAATGCCGGGTTTTTCAGCGCGCATCCACGCTTCTATGGTTTTTTTTGTTACATCAGGCATAGTGTTTTATACAGCGCGTCATAACTTCGCATACCC
>CAYIRV010000305.1:0-2093 GCA_964365865.1 uncultured Thermodesulfobacteriota bacterium
TATCGGCCATGTTACGGCGGCCGTAAGGGTCATGACGAATGTCGTGGCAAGGCCCATGTTAAGGGCGTTCTCGGTCTTGTTGGAAACGCCGACGAACGGACAAATACCCAGAAAATAGGTAAGGACGAAGTTGTTTATGACCGACGCTGATATGAATATCATTATGAGCTTCAAATCAACATCTCCTTTACGAGGCCTTTTTCCGCGCCGATATGTAGTTCACGGCCGCTATCAGGAAGCCGAATACCAAAAACGCGCCTGCGGGCAGTATCATCACTATCCAAGGCTCAAACCATGAAGGGCCCAAGAGCTTGAACTTGAATATGCTCCCGAAGCCTAAAAGCTCCCTTATGAAACCCATTGTCGCGAGGCTCAATATGAACCCGATGCCAATGCCCAGCGCGTCGGCAATGGACGGCAGCACCGGGTTTTTCTGTGCAAATGCCTCGGCCCTGCCGAGTATTATGCAGTTTACGACTATCAGAGGCACATAAGGCCCAAGGGCCTTTGATATGGGCGGGAACTTGGCCGCGAGGAACATGTCCGCGACCGTAACGAGAAGGGCTATTATCACGACATAGGCCGCGATTCTCACCTGCGGGGACACATACCTTCTTAATGCGGAAATTATTATGTTCGAGCCCAAAAGCACGAACAGTGTCGCAATGCCCATGGCAATCCCGTTAAGCACGGTGTTCGTTACCGCGAGCGTCGGGCATGTGCCCAGGACCAGCCTGAACGGCGGTATATCCTGCCACAATCCCTTTTTGAACTCATGCCAAAGGCTTATGTTATTTTCCGCCATCTTCCTTTTCCCCTGCCTGAGGCGCCTTTTCCTGAGACACGTCCTCTTTGCCCAAGACATCTTCCTTGGGGAAGGAGGCTAAAACCTTCTTGACCGCGTTATTGATGTTTTTGACGACCGCGTCCGATGAAATCGTTGCGCCTGTTATCGCCTGTATCTGATTGGGCTTCTCCGGTTTCCGGTTCTTTATATACTCCACCTTCGGGCTTATCTCCACACCCTTGAACTGTCCCTCGAACTCTGGCTCGTTGATTCTGTTGCCGAGGCCCGGTGTCTCAATCTGGTCCAGTATTTTTATGCCCTTGAGCTTAAGGTAATCGAGGTCAAGGCCGACCATAATCCCTATGTTGCCCTGAAACCCGCCACCGTCGGCCTTGAAGGCAATGCCTACCGGGTTTCCCGCAGCGTCAATCCCCTTATAGACCGTAACCTTTTCATCCCCTACGGTCTTTTCGAGGAGTTTGAAATCCTTTGCCTCGGGAAGCACGACGAATATGGCCTCCTTAAGCTCCTTTGCCTTGTTGGCCTGTATGAGCGGGTCCGCGTAATGAAAAACGCCGGCGAGTATGACGCCTGAGACCGCGCCGGTTACCGTGAGGTTAAGAAACATTTTAAGAAAATCGTTCAAGTCCTATTACCCTCCAAGCCCCTTTACTCCGTCTTGAGCCCCTCGCCGAAAATCCGGGGCCGCGTGTGCTTGTTTATGAGCGGCACGAATGCGTTCATGAATAGGATTGAATACATCACTCCCTCGGGAAGCCCTCCGAAAACCCTTATGACCACGGCCATCACACCCCCGACCACCGCGAATATCCACTGGCCGTGCGGGGTGGTCGGAGATGTTACCATGTCCGTAACCATGAACCACGCCCCGAGCATGGCGCCTCCTGCAAACAGGTGAAAGAGCGGGGACGCGTACTTGGACGGGTCATAGAGCCAGAAGATACCGCTGAAAAACGCCATTGAACCTAAATAACCGAGCGGCAGCTTCCAGTTTATGTAGCCCTTATACCTTAAAAAAAGTCCGCCTAATATTATCGCAAGCGCGGAAGTCTCGCCCATGGAGCCCGCGACATTGCCGAAAAACAGGTCTAATACAGGCGTCAGTTTCCCCTCGAACTTGAAAAGCGCGAGCGGCGTGGCCGCTGACACGGCGTCAACGGCGGACTGAACGGTCCTCGGGTTCAACCATGTGGTCGCAAGCACAGGGTATGTGGCCATAAGGAACGCCCTTCCGAGGAGCGCGGGGTTGAAGATGTTGTAACCCAGGCCCCCGAAAAGCTGTTTG
>CAYIRV010000306.1:0-2089 GCA_964365865.1 uncultured Thermodesulfobacteriota bacterium
CGGGACAATCTTGCGAATACCGCAGCACTTGTCAGGCTCCCTTTTCCAAAGCTCTGGGCCGTGCGCGACCGCCATCTCCTCAAGGGTCGTCTTGGGGCCGAACCTTTCGAACTTGACGGAGTATCTTTTCGCGAGCGCGTCCTTGACCTCATGCGTTTCCTTGAAGAGGAGGTCGGTGTCGAGGTAAAATATCCTCGCATCCGGCTTAATCTTCACGAGCATGTCAACGAGCGCCACATCCTCCGCGCCGAAAGAGCACGCGAGCGAGAAATCTCCTGTTCCGAAGTTCTCCACAACCCATTTGAGCGCCTCCTGAGGTTCCTTGCCTTCGAGTCCGGAACTTACATCGCCCAATTCCTTTTCCGTCCATGTCTTTGCAACCATTTTCCCTACCTCCGTTGTTTAGTATCAGGACTTGTCATTTAACCGTTATCCCCTTCCGTGAAAACCTGAACCAGGCAGTGCGCCCTCTTTTTTACCTCGTCAGCCAGGGACCTCGAAAAATAATCGAGGAACCTCCTCTCCCGCCTTTTAAAAAGCACGGCCTCGGCAACATCATATCTGGATATCGCATCGAGCGCCTTCTGCACAAAGGAGCCTTCCTCCATCAACGGCTCGAAGTCAACGCCCTCTTCCATGGCCTTTATCTGAACCCGGCCGAGCTGCTCATAGCCCCTCTGTCTGTACTCCCTCATGAGCGATTCGCTCAACTCCGCTGACGGCTTGTCGCCTATAAAACCTATATCGGTGAACTTGTCGAATATCTCGCTCGAAAGCTCTGTTTCCAGAAGAAAAAGCGCAATCACGCCCGCGCCCTTTGCCTTCGCGCTTGCTACCGCGTAGTCAATGGCCTTCTCAGGCATCGCCGCCGCTGTAAGGACTATGAGCACCTTTTTCACCTCTGATACCCCATGCCTATAAGCGGCCAGTAGAAATAAGCCAAAAGGTTGAATACTACCCATGCGGTAACGAACATGAGAAAGCCCCCGGCCGCCGACTCCTTAATGGTTATATAGTTCGAAGAAGCGGCTATCGCTATCGCGGGGGTGCCCATCGGGAACATGAAGTCGAGACCGGCCGGAACCGCTATCGCGTATGTTACTATGACCGGGGCGATGCCGAGCGTCTTTGCCATGCCGAGCGACACCGGAAGCAGAACGGCTATGACCGCAGCGTTGCTCATGGCCGCCGTAAGCGTGATAGACAGGAACGAGACTATCGCGAATATCATCCACGGGCTTCCGGTCCATGTGCCGAGGGCGGCTTCAACCAGCCATTTGGCGGCGCCGCTCTTGTCGAGCGCCGCGCCCAGGACTATCGCCCCGCCGTACATCAGTATTATACCCCAATTGACATACTCTTCGATATCTTTCCACCTGACCAGCCGAAAGACAAAAAGCACGACGACGGAAGCAAGGGCCACTATCGACAGCCCGATATGCTCGCCAAGGAATATCCACGCGAGTATTGTTACGGCCAAAACCGTGCCGACCGCGTATTCCTCGTAGGTGATTTTTCCGAGGCCCTTTATCCTTTTTGAGAGTACCGCGTGCGCGCTGTCCACCACTGCTATGTCAATAGGAAACAATCTCGTAAGCACCACATAGCCGGCGACAAGCAGCACCGCTACAAGCGGAAAGACGGCGATGGAGTAAGCAAAAAACCCTATCACATCCCCTGTCGTCTCCTGCAGTATCCCGGCGGCAAGCGGCACCCTTGCGCCTCCAAGGAATGTCGCTACGCCTCCTATGACGCAGCCCCATGCAAGAGCGAAGAAAAGGAGCTTCCCGTAATTGGATTTTCCGGGTCTGAGGTTCAGGCTCTTGGATATATCGAGCACTATCGGAAAGAGCATGGCAGCCACGGCATGTTCCGACATCAGGAACGAGAGCCCGGCCGCGAGGAGGAATATGCTTACGAGGAGCTTCTTCGGCGACCCGCCGAACCTGTCCATGATGTTCAGGGCGATTCTGTTGGAGATGCCCGAATGCATCACGGCGCCCGCGAGCATAAAGGCGCCGAGTTCGATCTCGTCGGTAAGCTTGATGCCTTTGTTTGCGGGGTAGGAACCGGCGGCACGGTCTCCGGC
>CAYIRV010000307.1:0-2089 GCA_964365865.1 uncultured Thermodesulfobacteriota bacterium
GCAGACCCCCCCCTCACCCTACCCTCTCCCCAAAGGGGAGAGGAGGCAAAATTCACAAAGGAAATCCCCTCTCCCCAAAGGGGAGAGGAAGTAAAGGGCAATCCGGCCAGCCATTTTCACACAGAATCGAACGAGGTGATTTTGTCGGTATCCCTGATGATGTCCTTAAGCTTGAGCAATGCCTTTGATTCAATCTGACGGATGCGCTCGCGCGTAACGCCGTAGAGCTTGCCGATTGTTTCGAGGGTCTTTGCCTCGTCAACGCCTATGCCGAACCTGAGCCTTATGATGTCCTTTTCGTTTTTGTCGAGGAACGCGAGCCACCTGCCGATGCTATCGGTCCTCCGCGCCTCGGCTATGAGCTGGTACGGGCTCTGGCTTGAAGTGTCCTCGAACTTTTCAATAAGGGACTGGTCCCCGCCTTCAACGCTCCTCGAATCGAACGAGAATGGCCTCTTAGCGAGATGCCCGAGCTTTTTCACATACCTGCCGGAAAGTCCGGTCTTGTCCGAAAGCTCGCCTATCGAAGGCTCCCTGTCGAACTGATACCTGAGCGCGCGGCTTACCCTCGCGATGCGGGCCATGTCCGCGGTTACATGGATGGGAAGCCTCACCACATTGGATTGGCTCGCTATGGCCCGCTCTATTGACTGTCTTATCCAGTATGTCGCGTAAGTGGAAAACCTGCACCCCTTGTCCGCCTTGAACCGCTCCACAGACTTAATCAGACCTATGTTGCCCTCTTCTATGAGGTCCTGAAACTGAAAGCCCCTGTTGAGATACCTTTTGGCAATGTTCACCACGAGGCGGAGGTTGGACTCTATCATGGTCCTGCGGGCGGTTGTATCGCCCTGCGCCATCCTTCCTGCGAGCCTTTTTTCCTCAGCAGATGTAAGGAGGGGATACTTTCTTATATTGTTGAAATAGACCCGGACCGTGTCGCTGGATTGGACATCTCGCGGACGTTCCTCTAACTGCGCTTCATCTGTGGCTGAGGACCTGGGCAAAAAAGAAGATACCCGTGGGGAGTTGTTGGTCAACTTTCTCATACAGCCTCCCGGATAAATGTAAAAGGTATTTTGAGGGGGTGAGTGTTCGAGTTGCGGGGTCTGAATATTTTTACTATAAATCAGGCATTAAGGCAAGTAAAAAAGAGGGTTTAGAACTTTCTTGCCCTTGCGGATTTCAAAATGCAGGTGATACCCGGCTGCATTGCCGGTATTGCCTACAGTTGCTATGACATCCCCGGCATCGACATTGTCCCCTGTATCAACGAGGTTCTTCTTGTTGTGTGAATAAACCGTGTATATGTCATCCTTATGTTTTATTATGATTAAATTGCCGTAACCCCTCAAATCATCGTTTGAATATACCACCTTGCCGTCAGCGGCAGCCTTGACAGATGCGCCCTCTTTAGCCCTTATGTCTATGCCGTCATGCCTCGCGCCTCCGCGCATGCCAAAGGCAGACCCTATCTCGCCCTTCAGGGGCCAGATGAACATATCCCTGTCAATCACTACCCTTTTGTTCTTGTCCCTTTCAACTGACGCTTGAATGACAGGGGTCCTTGCCTTACCCTTGTTTTTGGCATTAGGGATAAAAAGTCTTCTGCCGGCCTTAAGCTCTGTCGGGTCATTAATGCCGTTAGCGTCGGCCACATCATCCATGTCAACGCCGTACCTCTGGGCGATTCTCCAAAGGGTATCCCCTTTACCCACCGTGTGGTATGCGCCCCTTGAGGCAGCGCAGCCGGCGAGCCAGATAATCACAAAAGCAACTATCAGGCTTCGTAAGGGCATCGCGCTATGATGAGGACTTGTTTTTCTCCATTAAAGAATCCCGGCTTTGGTCTGTCAGCGCCCATCCCTGCCTACACTACAGGGTGTCCATTTTCAACGCGGCGTCCACCGCCTTTTTTACGGCATCGGACGGGCTCAAAGCTGGTATGATATCGTCTGATATGGCCCATGTCTTTAGCCCTACGACAGGCTTTGACGCCTTAAGTCCGAGGGCAATCTCTGAAAGCGTCCCTTAACCGCCGACAATGGCGATAAGCGCGATTGATACACTGACTATAAGTTAGTTTCTA
>CAYIRV010000308.1:0-2054 GCA_964365865.1 uncultured Thermodesulfobacteriota bacterium
TGACACCCCTTAAAAGGTTGGTCATTATAAATGCCGTCTGCGGACTTATGGCCTCCTGAGAGACGCTGTGGTTTTCCTCAAGCACCGCGCCTTCCCTGTCAACGACCTTTGTGACGAAAATGGGCGTTGGCCTCATGCCTGAGTTGGCGATTGTCGCAAAGGCGGTTGTCAGGTCAATGAGCGTGACGGCCGAGGACCCGAGCGCAATGGACAGGTCGTTGGCGAGCGGAGTGCTTATGCCGAGCCTCGTTGCGTAGTCAATGGCGCTTGCAACCCCAATGTCTTTGAGGATTTTTATTGTAACGATGTTCCTTGAGCGCGCTATGGCTTTTCTTACGGTTGTGGGGCCAAAGAACTTTTCGTCAAAGTTTCTCGGCCTCCACTTTTCGTCCTTCACCGCATCGTCAAAGACAATCGGAGTATCCATGACGACCGTCGCGGGCGTGTAGTTCTTGTCAATGGCCGCGGTGTAGATTATGGCTTTGAACGCGGACCCGGGCTGCCTCAGGGCTTGAACAGCCCTGTTAAACTGGGTCTTTGAGAAGTCAAAGCCGCCCACCATCGCCTTTACAAACCCTGTCTCAGGTTCCATGGCAACGAGAGATGCCTCGGCCTGCGGCCTCTGCTCAAGCCTCATCTGCGTTATTGATGCCTTGCTCTGCGGGATGCTTATTACAGACACATCAACCACATCCCCGGCGCGGAAGATTTTATCGAACCTTTCGGGCTTTCCGCCATCCGGGCTGCCTGTCGGGTTGTAAAGTTTGGCCCATTCAAGCTCAGGCTGGGATATGAGGCCTTTGATGCCGCCGATTTCGATTGAGAGCGAGATGTTCTTCGCGTTAACCGATGTTATGGCAGCCTGATACAACCGTCCTGCCTCAAGCGGGCGCTCGGAGAGTTTTTTGTCTGATTCTTCCCTGAAGCCGTCAAACTCCTCAGCCGTCTTGAGCCTCGTGACAGGCCCCCTGTAGCCGTGCCGCTTGTCATAGGCGAGTAGCCCTTGCCTGACTGCCTCGTTTGCGGCCTGCTGCGCCTCCACATCCATTGTCGTATAGACCTTGAGCCCGCCCTTATATAGCAGGTCCGCTCCGTATTTTTCCTCAAGGTATCTCCGCACATGTTCGGTGAAGTACGGGCCGACCCAGAGGTCTTGCAGGCTTTCTTTTGGCTTGAGTTTGAGCTTCTTAGCGAGCGCCATTTCAGACTGTTCCCTGGTTATAAGTCCTTCATCGAGCATCCTGCCGAGCACAAACTCCTGTCTGTTTTTGGCGAGTTCAAAGTTAGCGTAAGGCGAATACTTGCTCGGGGCCTTCGGAAGCCCGGCCAGCATCGCGGCCTCGGCCAGGTCAATCTCGTCAACATTCTTTCCGAAGTAAGACTCGCTCGCGGTCTGCACCCCGTATGCACCGTTTCCGAAGTAAATCTGGTTCAGGTAAAGCTCGAGGATTTCGTTTTTTGTAAGGCTCTTTTCGATTCTGTAGGCCAGAATCAGCTCCCTCAATTTTCTCGAAAGCTTTCTTTCAGAGGTCAGGAAGAAACTCCGCGCCACCTGCTGGGTTATGGTTGACCCGCCCTGCACGAACCTGCCAGCGGTCAGGTTCTTGTAAAAGGCCCTGAGTATGCTCTTGTAGCTTATACCCTCGTGCTCGAAGAACTTCATGTCCTCGGCCGCGAGAAATGCGCTGATGAGATGGTTCGGTATCCTCGAAATGGGCACCACGATCCGCCTTTCCATGTAGAATTCGGCTATGAGCCTGTTGTCCGTGGAATAGACCTTTGTTACGAGGTTGGGGTGGTAGTCTTTAAGCGAATCCAGCGGCGGAAGACCTCTGACCATGTAATAATAGCCGCCTGCGAGGACAAGAAAAAATATGGCAACGGCAATAAGATACGGCCTCAGACGGGTGATGAGCTGCATTTATCGTATAAGTCGCGTGGCGCCGGCCGGGTATGAGTACTGAAAGCGCCATCGGTTTCGCTCCTGAGTGTATTATCGTAATGTTAAATAATAACAGAATAAGCCGTTTAAAGCAAGGCTGCGGGCTGGGAGC
>CAYIRV010000309.1:0-2051 GCA_964365865.1 uncultured Thermodesulfobacteriota bacterium
GGGCAAGGCATGCCTTTATATTCGCCTGATTGCAGTCCTCCACGTATGTAAAGTCCCTTGTCTGCTGTCCGTCCCCGTATATCATCGGGCTTTCGTCCTTTAAAAGCGAGCTTAAGAACTTAGGTATGACCGCGGCATACTGGGAATCAGGGTCCTGCCTCTTTCCGTACACATTGAAATACCTCAAGGCCACTGTCTCAAGGCCGTAGACCTTGTAAAAGACCTTGCAGTAATATTCGCCGGTGAGCTTGGACACGGCGTAAGGGGAAAGCGGCATGGGCGTCATGTCTTCATGCTTGGGAAGGATAGGGGTGTCTCCGTAAACCGACGAAGATGATGCGTAAACCACCCTTTTAACCCCTGTGAGCCGGGCGGCGTTCAGGACATTCAGGGTGCCTGTGGCGTTTACATCGTGGGTTGTCGTGGGGTCTGCCACAGAGCGCGGCACAGACCCGAGGGCCGCGAGGTGCACCACATAATCAACGCCTTGGACAGCCATTGCCGTCTCTGCCGCGTCCCTCACATCGCCCCTCACGAACTCGATATTCTCCATAAAATCTCTGATGTTCTCGACCTTGCCTGTTGCGAGGTTGTCGAGAATCCTGACCTTGTGCCCCTGTGAAAGCAGTGTCTCGCAAAGGTTCGAGCCTATGAAGCCCGCGCCGCCTGTAATGAGAAAAAAACTCATAACCCCCCCTAACCCCCCCTTGAAAAAAGGGGGGGCCCTTTTATTTTAAACCCGCGTCTCAGGCATTTACTATGTTAGCGCCCCTTATTCCCTTTGTGGCGTTCCTCGTGTCAACGACAAGGGAGCTGTTTTTAACTATCCAGCCAAAGTCATACGAGGTATGGTCCGTAGCTATAAGCACGCAGTCGTATCCCTTTATGTTTTTTGCGTTGAGCGGGGTTGATTTCATCTTAAAACCCCTCCTGTGGCTCACGGCAACCGGGATATACGGGTCGTTGTAATCAACCTTGGCGCCCTTTTCCCTGAGGAGCCTTATAAGCTCAAGTGACGGGGATTCCCTCAAATCGTCAACATCCTTTTTATACGCTATGCCCAAAACGAGCACCTTTGAGCCTTTGAGGCTCAGGCCCCTGTCGTTCAAGGCATCCATTATCCTGCCCACTACATAGTAAGGCATGTTCGAGTTGATTTCGCCGGCAAGCTCTATGAAGCGGGTGGCGAAGTCGAACTCGCGCGCCTTCCATGTAAGGTAGAACGGGTCTATGGGTATGCAGTGGCCCCCGAGTCCCGGGCCCGGATAAAACGCCTGAAAGCCGAACGGCTTGGTCTTCGACGCCTCTATTACCTCCCATATGTCCATGTCCATCCTATGGCAGAGCATCTTGAGCTCATTGACGAGCGCGATATTGACCCCCCTGTAGATGTTCTCAAGGAGCTTTGTCATCTCAGCGACCCTGGTTGATGATACCCTGACGACCCTGTCAACTATATTTGAATAAAGCGTGGCCCCAAGCTCAGTGCACCTCTCTGTAACGCCTCCCACGACCTTGGGCGTGGTCTTTATGGAAAAGTCCTGCCTGCCGGGGTCCTCCCTCTCCGGCGAAAAGACGAGGAAGAAGTCTTTCCCGGCCTTAAGCCCGTTTTTTTCGAACATCGGCAGGAGGAGTTCCTCTGTAGTTCCCGGGTATGTGGTTGACTCGAGCGATACGAGAGTGCCGGGCCGGAGCGTGCGGGCGATTTCCTTGCCGCTGCTTTCGACATAGGTCAAATCAGGCTCCCTCTTATCCGACAGTGGCGTGGGCACGCAGATTATGACCGCATCGGCCTCCTTAAGACGGGACATGTCGGTTGTTGCCTCAAGAAGCGCCGGTCTTTTCTTGACAAAAGCGGCGAGCCTCTCCGAAGGGATGTGCTTTATGTACGACCTGCCGCTCCCAAGCGCCTTTATCTTCTCAGGGTCCACGTCGAACCCGAGGACGCGAAAACCCTCCTCGCAAAACCGGAGCACTATGGGCAGGCCCACATACCCGAGGCCTATGACCCCGATCCGCGCCTTCTTGGCTCGGATAAGCCCGCTTAAGGT
>CAYIRV010000310.1:0-2040 GCA_964365865.1 uncultured Thermodesulfobacteriota bacterium
AAAGTCATATGTAATTGGACAATACGGCGCGTCAGAACAAAGCAGACCAAGGCGCGACGAGGGCGAGGAGTGAGGCGTATTTTTCTATACGCCGCAACGTTTGAGCTGAGGAGCCGGGGCACCCACGCCAAGCGGCGTGGGTCGGGTATGCGAAGTTATGACGCGCTGTATAACGGTGCTTAAGGCAAAGGGAGACATATACGCGAAAGCCCGGCAGAACATGGTAAGCCGGTATATCATCCCGAGGGGCATAACCCAGAAAGAGGTGCTTGACGCGCTGCTCGCGGTGCCGAGGCATATGTTTGTCGAGGAAGCCCTGTACGGGCAGGCATACGGGGATTCGCCGCTGCCCATAGGGGACAAGCAGACCATATCCCAGCCGTACATTGTCGCGCTTATGACAGAGGCGCTCATGCTCAAGGACAAGACCGCGAAGGTGCTTGAGATAGGCACAGGCTCAGGGTACCAGAGCGCGGTGCTTTCGCTCTTGGCTGACAAGGTATATTCAATCGAGCGCATACCGGCCATGGCCTCAAGGGCAAGGAGGGTTCTGGACACCCTCAAATGTCAGAATGTCATAATAAAGGTGGGGGACGGGAGCCTCGGCTGGGCAGAGGCAGCGCCTTTTGACGCCATCATCGTAACCGCGGCCTCGCCAAGCATCCCTTCCGTGCTCGTCGAACAGCTCTCGACCAATGGACGGATGGTCATACCTGTGGGGAGCGAAGATTCGCAGGAACTTATCAAGCTGACAAAGACAAAGGACGGCGTAACAACGGAAAACATCGCATACTGCAGGTTCGTAAAGCTTATCGGAAGACACGGGTTCAGCGAAAAGGAGACACGGGGCTGATGATTAGGAGACTCTATGACTGGGTTTTGAGTTGGGCGCACAAGCCGCACGGGGCTGTCGCGCTCTTTGTCCTTTCTTTCGCCGAGTCGTCATTTTTTCCCATACCGCCGGATGTGCTCCAGATAGCGCTTTCACTTTCCAGACCGAAAAGGTCCTTTTACTTTGCCCTGGTGTCAACCATAGCGTCTGTGCTTGGGGGCATAGCCGGCTACGCGATAGGGCTTTACTTAATGGAGGCGGTTGGCTATAATATCGTTAAATTATACGGCTTTGCAGAGAAATTCGACTACATCCAAAACCTCTACAGGCACTACGATGCGTGGGCAGTCGCCATTGCCGGTTTCACCCCGATACCGTACAAGCTATTCACCATCACTGCCGGGGTATTCCAGATAGATTTCTGGGTTTTCGTGGCCGCTTCAGCGGTCAGCAGGGCGGCAAGGTTTTTCATTGTAGCGGCCTTGATATTCAAGTACGGAAACACGGTTAAGTCCTTCATTGACAGATACTTCAACATCCTGACAATCTCATTCACCGCGCTCCTCATAGCCGGTTTTATCGTCATCAAGCTCATTATCGGCTGATGGTTAAAAAACGCATGATAGGAGTCATAGGAAGCGGGGACATGGATCCAGGGCTTGAAGACTTAGCCGAGGAGGTCGGCAGGACCATCGCCATTGCCGGATATGTGCTTGTCAACGGCGGCCTCGGCGGCGTAATGGAGGCCTCGGCCCGCGGATGCAAGAAGGGCGGGGGCGTTACAGTGGGGATTTTGCCGGGGCTTAAGCCCTCTGACGCTAACCAGTACATTGACATACCGTTTGCGACCGGCCTCGGGGAGATGAGAAACGCCCTTATAGTCAGGGTCTCAAGCGCGCTTATCGCCATAGGCGGCGGGTATGGTACGCTTTCAGAGGTTGCCCTCGGACTCAAGGCGTCAAAGCCTGTGGTAGGGCTCAAGACATGGGCCATATCAGACGATATCATACCTGCAACGAGTCCGTCCGACGCCGTAAAAAAGGCGCTGGACGCCGCGTTGAAGATGGGCACCCTGTAGGCCGCCGGCATAAGGAAGTATCTATATACAAACGCGGTAAGTTGAGTGTCATTGCGAACATGGAAAGGAGATTATAAATGACGACTGGAATTAAGTTTGTTACAGATGAACAGGGGCAAAAAGTTGCGGT
>CAYIRV010000311.1:0-2004 GCA_964365865.1 uncultured Thermodesulfobacteriota bacterium
AAAAATGCTCACATATTAATATATATGCTGCGCTTTTTATTTCCGCCCTGCCTTGACCTCGGAAAAAATAGCTGATTTTTAGAGACACCCTTATGATGCAGGGACAATGCTTACGAACTTCTTGTTTCGCTTATCCTCGAACTGGACTATGCCGCCGATTCTGGCAAAGAGGGTGAAGTCCCTGCCCATGCCGACATTATCGCCAGGGTATATCCTTGTGCCGACCTGCCTTACGAGTATTGAGCCGGGAGTCACGAGGGCGCCTCCGTAGCGCTTTACCCCGCGCCTTTGGCCGTTGCTGTCTCTTCCGTTTCTTGAGCTTCCGCCCGCCTTTTTATGAGCCATTTCTAAGAAACCTCCGTATTAATCGTTAGCTTCCATCTTCTCCCCCCTTATTTAAGGGGGGCCTGCACCCGCGTGTTTGAGGCGGGGGGATTAAAAAAAGGGGGGGTTAAGCCTTTATCTCCTGAATCTTCAAGCTCGTAAATGACTGCCTGTGCCCCTGCTTCTTTGCGTATCCTTTTCTGCGCTTTTTCTTGAATATTAAGACCTTCTTGGCCTTTCCGTGGCCGATTATCGCGGCAACCACCGTTGCCCCCTCGACAATGGGGTTTCCGACCTTCATATTCTCGCCTTCACCAACGGCAAGGACATCGGTTAACTCAATGGAAGTCCCTTTTTCTCCAAGTAGTTTTTCGACCCTGAGCGTGTCGCCCTCGGTTACCCTGTACTGCTTTCCGCCTGTCTTTATTACAGCATACATCTTAACTTGTCCTCCAGATTATATTGAATATTCAATGATATTTAATTTATACTCGTATGTCAAGCATTTTTAAAACCAATGCGAAACAACAAATTCAGCGCCATCATTACGAGGAATGTCTTTTTCGCGGGCCTCGTCAGCCTGTTCATGGACATCTCATCAGAGATGGTCTATCCGCTCGTTCCGCTATTCCTTACGGATGTCCTCGGGGCGTCAAAAATAACCGTAGGTATCATAGAGGGCATTGCCGAAGCAACGGCATCAATACTCAAGGTCTTTTCAGGCTGGCTTTCCGACAGGCTCGGCAAGAGGAAACTCCTAATGGCAGTTGGCTACGGCATATCAGCCATCAGCAGGCCGGTCATAGCCGGCGCATGGACATGGACAGAGGTCCTTGGCGCGAGATTCGTTGACAGATTCGGAAAGGGTATTAGGACAGCGCCGAGGGACGCCATAATAGCGGATTCAGTCGAAAATTCCGCGCTCGGAAGCGCCTTCGGGTTCCACAGGGCAATGGATACCGTAGGCGCGGCCATAGGCCCTGGGCTCGCGTTCGCGCTCCTTTTCATGTTTAAGAACAATCTAAGGCTCGTGTTCTACGCGTCAACGATTCCCGCCCTGATAGCAGTCTTTCTCATCATATTCTTCATAAAGGAAAAGGCGCGCGCCAAGGAACGGACAAGGGGGCTGCCGTCTTTTGCCCTTGCATCCTTCAACGGCCCGTTCAGGCGCTACATGGTTGTGATAGCGCTCTTTTCGCTCGCAAACTTCGCTGACGCGTTCCTGATACTCAAGGCCCAGAACGCAGGGGTAAAAAAAGAACTTATAATCGTAATCTACCTGGTCTATAACCTCGTTTACGCGCTCTCGGCAGTGCCCATGGGTATGCTTGGAGACAGGATAGGGCTAAAAAAGCTCGTTGCCGCGGGGCTTTTCTCTTATTCGCTCATATTCCTCGGCATGGCCTTTGCCGCCTCACCGCTGCATATGTGGCTCCTCTTCCCGCTATACGGCATATACAAGGGCATGAGCGACGGGACTCAAAGGGCGTATCTCGCAACCCTTGCCCCGGAGGACAGGAAGGCAACGGCCTTTGGCGTATATCATACCGTATCAGGCGTGTTCCTCCTGCCCGCGAGCGTCATAGCCGGATTTTTGTGGGACTCTTACGGCCCTGTTGCCGCCTTTGTTTACGGGAGCGCGCTTTCGTTTATCGCCGGGGCCGTGTTCTTGGCAGGAAG
>CAYIRV010000312.1:0-1972 GCA_964365865.1 uncultured Thermodesulfobacteriota bacterium
GTCCGTGCATATATACACGCCGAAGAAGCCGAGCCAAACGCCTTCCCTTGAAAATGCGCTGAGCGCGTACGCGAGGCTTCTTTTGTCCCTCAGGTTCACGAAGAGCCGTCCTCCCTGAGCCGAGAGTATTTCGCTTAGGACCTTAAGCGCGTAGCTGTCGGCCTTGCCGATGGACGCGCCGTTAAAGCCTATGCCGATGTTCGTCTGGGCCTTTTCCTTTACCTCCCCTGCAGCGCGTATCTCCATGCCCCTCTCCTCAGGCACAGGCTCGACGAATTCAGGGGCCTTTGCCGAAAACCTTTTGAAGGCGTCCCTTGTCTTTTCTATGACATACGCCGCGTCCACATCGCCGACTATCGTTAGAACCATTCCTTCAGGCGCAAAGACCATTTGATAGTGGCTTGCCACATCCTCTTTTTTGAAGGCTGAAACGGTCTCGATTGTTCCGGACACGGGCAGGCCGTAAGGGTGGGTCTTGAAGTGCGTCCTGTAAAGGAGCCTGAATGTGTAGTAGGGGAGGTTGTCCTCTATGCTTTTTATCGAGGCTATGATGTCCTTTTTGGATTTTTCGAGTTCTTCCTCAGGGAAGACCGGGTTCATGAGCACATCCGAGAGTATGGCGAGGGCCTTGTCAAAGTCCCTTGAGAGGAATTTGCCTGAAACACCGGATGTATTCCATCCGGAAAAGCCGTTGATACTTCCTGCCATGCCCTCGACCTCGGCCGCGAGTTCCTCGCGCGTCCTTTTTTTCGTGCCCATGGTAAGCATCTGGGCGGTCAGGTTGCCGATGCCGCTTGTTACCGGGGTCTCGAACCTGAGGCCGCCGTTGAACGCGGCGTAAAAGGCGACAGTCGGATTTGTGCGGGCCTCCTTTACGAGGAGCGTTATGCCGTTTTCGAGCCTGACCTTTGTGACCTTGCCAGTTTCATCCGCCTCTGACTTGGCGGCTGCGGGAGTTTCCAGCGGCATCGAGCCTATGGCCTTGGACAGCGTTTCCGAGGTTACCGCGGCCTTGTCTTTTTCAGGCACGAGCGTAACCACGGTCATGTTTTTTTCGTTAAGGTATGTCGAAGTCATTGTCCTCACATCATCGGTTGTTACGGCCCTGATGCCGTCGAGGTATTTTTTTTCATATTCAATGCCGCCTGCCGAAACCTCATAGTAGCCGAGCTTGCCTGCTATGCCCTGAACCGTCTCGCGCGAGTATATGAAGCTGCTTTCGAGGCCCCTGCGAGCCCTTTCCATCTCGGCAGTGGTAGGGCCAAAGGCCGCGAGCCTGACGAGCTCGCCGTTGATGTCCTTGACCGCCTTTTCGATGTTTTGGGCGTCGAGGGCAGCGGTTATGAAAAAGAGGCCCGGCTCCTTCAGGGACATGGCGTAAGCGGATACCTCATGGACAGTATGCTCGTCGGCCTTGAGCCTCTTGTAGAGCCGGGAACTCTCGCCGCTTCCGAGTATCTCCGCGAGAAAATCTATGGCGTATGAGTCAACGTGTTTGATGTCTGGTATGTGGAAGGCAAGGGATAAATGGGACTCGTTTATGTTCGCTGACAGGAGCTTTGTCCTTAGTCCGTCCTGCTTCGGTTCAGCCGGCCTCTGCCTGTGCGGGTCTTTTGATTTTTTAAACCCTGTGAAAGCCTTCCTTATTGCGTTCAAGGCATCTTCTTTTTTGATGCCTCCGGCGACAACGAGCGTCATATTGTTGGGGACATACCACTTGTTAAAGTGCCTGAGCATGTCTTCCCTTTTTACGGCCTCCACCGTCTTTTTGTAGCCTATGACGGGCCTCTTGTACGGGTGTATTTTGTATGCCTCTGCCATCGAGGCCTTATAGAGGTTCCTTTCAGGGTTGTCCTCGTTCATCCGTATCTCTTCGAGGACCACCTGCAGCTCTTTTTTTAGCTCTTCGGGGTCAAAGGCGGAGTTCTGCACTGCGTCGCTTATTACATCGAGGCCCATTCCGAAATGACGC
>CAYIRV010000313.1:0-1956 GCA_964365865.1 uncultured Thermodesulfobacteriota bacterium
TAAAATTCCATAAACTCCAATAAATAGCGCGGGCAAAAGTAAAAAGAATTTTTCAGAGGTTTCTAAAAAGTTCCTCGAACCCTTAATCCGTTTACTGCCCTTCCGGCGGCTCTACCTCGTATAGGTCTTTGAGTATATCCCATGCCCCGGCCTTCAGCAGTTTTTCAGCGAGCGTCCCGCCCATTTCCTCCGCGTTTTCCCTTGGGCCTGTCAACGAGTTCTTTACGAATGTCGTTCCGTCAATCGCGGCCACGAGGCCGGTAAGCGTAAGGTTCTTGCCTCCAGCGTCGAGCGTGGCATATGCGGCAATTGGCACCTGACACCCTCCATTGAGCCTTTTTAGAAACGCCCTCTCGGAGCGCACGCATGAGGATGTGTCAGGGTGGTCGAAGAACGCGACAAGCGCGTTCGTCTCTTCATCGTCCTTTCTCGTCTCTATACCGAGCGCGCCCTGTCCTATGGCTGGAAGGGACACGCTTGGGTCGAGAAGCTCCGTAATCCTGTCCGCGAAACCGAGCCTGTTAAGCCCCGCGCTTGCGACTATTACGGCGTCGAATTGTCCTTCATCGAGTTTCCGGAGCCTCGTATCGAGGTTGCCCCTCAACTGGACGATATTCAAATCAGGCCGGGTTTTAAGGAGCTGGGACTGCCTTCTGAGGCTCGATGTGCCGATTGCCGCGCCCTTCGGAAGACCGCTCAGTTTTTTGCCGTCCCTTGATATAAGCGCGTCCCTCGGGTCCTCCCTTTTTGTTATGGCCCTGAGATGCAGGTCATCGGGAAGCACGGTCGGGACATCCTTCATGGAGTGAACGGCAAGGTGTATCCTTTTGTCGAGGAGCGCCTCTTCTATCTCTTTCACGAAAAGGCCCTTGCCGCCGACCTTTGCGAGCGGCACATCGAGGATTTTATCCCCTGTTGTCTTAATCTTTTCGAGCGAGACTTGGAGCGCCGGGTTCCTTTTTTCAATCTCGGACTTCACCCACTCCGCCTGCCAAAGCGCGAGCTTGCTCGCGCGGGTTCCTATTATGATTTTGGTATTTTTCAAGATATCAACCCTTAAAGATTTACTTTTCTGTATTTTTAGCTTTCAACCTTTCTGAAAAAGCATTCTCTAATGTACTTTTGATTTGTGAACTTAGCGCCTCCTCCCTTAAATTTCGGATATGTGCTTGCATACCGCCAGGATAGACCATATCTGTCAGTCCGAGCTGTCCCTCCTCCCTTAAATTTCGGATATGTGCTTGCATACCGGCCATTTCTCTTCTTATTTCAAGCAACTCCTTATCAAGCTTTGTGATTGCTACGCCTTCAGGTCTATCTGTAACATTAATAAATGCTGATGGTATTGCCATGTTAGGATCTCTTTCAGTCTCACGAATGGCTGTTATAATATCTATCTTTAGGCAATCACCCCAATTTGGGGCATCTTTGTTATATAAAATGTGGCGTAACAGTCTGAGGTCAAACGGTATATCATCCAAAGATTCCGTAACTAAAATGGCTGGTTTACTTATGGCATGTGCAAGCCCCAACTCGTAAAGGACATTTGGATTCCTTCCTGTCATGTCCGCAAGTATAATCTTCGCCTTCTTAGTATAATTCCATATTTGTTCGACAATATTCCCCGGGCTGTATATACCGTCAGCACGCTTTGGTTCATATCCAGCCTCAGTTATCGCTAATGCATAAATTTCCTTGTAGTATCTATCAAACAATCCGCCGAACGGCATAATAACAAAACATATGGGTTTAGTATTCTCCGCACGCAGATTGGCGCCTTCCTTCTTACTATCTTCAGAAGTGTGTTGTTTGCGAATCAGAGCAGTATGAGCGTTTTCTTCATTCATGTCAGCACCCCTTAAAAAAATACCTAAAATATAGAACTCTTCATGGTTTTATAACCCAGATTCAACCTCGAAGTGCAACGAAGGGAGAAGCGACTTCGATTGGTTTTCT
>CAYIRV010000314.1:0-1940 GCA_964365865.1 uncultured Thermodesulfobacteriota bacterium
ATCGAGCCCGGCGGCCTGTGAGATTGGAGACGACGGATTTGCCGGGCGAGTTCGTGCGGGAGAGTAAGGCTTGAAAGCGAGAGCGCTTCGTCGCATCTTTCCCTGACTGATTCGTGCAGGCCGAACGGCCCGCCCACTATGAAGCAGAGATCCTTTCCTGCGCCGAAAGTGCCGCTCATGACCTTTTCTATGAGCCTTGATAGTTCCGCGGTCGTATATGCCTTTCCCACCTGGTCCATGGCCACGGTGAAAGACACTTTCTTCATCCGGGCAACGATAAGCGCGCCGTCCTTTTTACGGGCCTCGGCAACGCTCATCTTGGCTGATGCGGCCCTGCCCGAAACCGTAGCCTCCTCAACAACGCAATACCTGCTGATGCGCTTTATGTAATCAGCCGCAGCCTCTTTTATGCAAGCTTTTCTGGCCTGACCCGCGCTTATAAAAATTATCCTCATTGGCTGCGGGCTGAATCGCACTACGAGGCTCTCCTCGGCTTTGCCCTATCCTTGACCTCTGTCTTGGTCGCGTCCGCCCAGAGGCCTTCAAGGTCGTAGTGGTGTCTCAGCGGCTCGATGAATATATGGGCTACGACATTACCATAGTCAATAAGCGCCCACCTCCCGGCCCTCGCGCCTTCAGACCCGAGAGGGCGCTCGCCTTTTTTCCTGAGCCCATCCTCTATGGCCCGCGCTATGGCCTCAACCTGCCTTTCGGATTCGGCGCTCGCTATGACGATATAGTCCGATACCGAAGAGAGCTTCTTAATGTCTATGATTACGACATCCGTGGCCTTTTTGCTGAGCGCGATGCGCGCTATTTCGAGCGCCTTATTCTTAGGATACAGTTTGTTTTTCCTCCGCTGTTTATCAGGGCCCGGGCTGTTTATACAGGCCGTGCCTTGCGATGTATTCAATGACCTTTTCCGGGACAAGATACCTTATCGAAGCCCCCCCCCTGACCCTCTCTCTTATGTCCGAGGAGGATATGGCCATGTGCGTGGCGCTGAAATACACGATGGAAGTCCCGTGCGAGCACATATACGCCTCTGTCCCCGCATCATACCAGAACTTCCGGGCCAATTCAACAGGCAGTGCCTCGCCGGGTTTTTTCACCGGAAAACCCGGCCTCTCAACAACGATAAAGCCCGTAAGCTCGAAAAGACGCTCATACTCGCACCATGTGGTTATGTCGTTGAAGGAGTCCGTCCCAACGATAAGGCTCAGGCACAGGTCTTTCCCGCCTTTTTCCTTAAGCTCCCTTACCGTGTCTATTGTATATGACCTGTTGCCCCGTTTAATCTCAGCGTCAGACACCTCGAAGTTAGCGTTGCCTTCAACCGCGAGACGCGCCATCTCAAGCCTTTTGTCAGCCCCTGTTGACAACAGTCCCTCCTTATGGGGCGCGACAAAGGCAGGCATGAACACTACCCTGTGGAGCCTAAGACCTTCAAGCGCCTCCTCCGCAACCCTGAGATGGCCCAGATGTATGGGGTCGAATGTGCCACCGAATACGGCTATGCGCATATTAATTGATGCCTCCGCTACGATACGATGCTATATGATT
This sequence comes from uncultured Thermodesulfobacteriota bacterium, assembly GCA_964365865.1. Lineage (GTDB taxonomy): Bacteria > Desulfobacterota > GWC2-55-46 > GWC2-55-46 > GWC2-55-46 > CAYIRV01. The sequence continues at coordinate 1,564 of CAYIRV010000314.1, forward strand.
GAGGCAGTCATGTCAATTGTTTGCAGACATACTCGACGCCTTTTTATTCCCTTTCCCTACCATGGTCCGCGGTTGCAAATTTTGCTGAAAAATTGTATTGTTAGGCCGGAGAATAATCATGCCGCGACTGACCGAACAGGAACAACAGGAGATAATCCGATATCTTGAGGCCGACAAGCCCTTGCCGGATAAGTTTCGTTTTCTATTGTTCGGAGACAAGCGCGAGGTGGAATTAGTCTGGAACGGCAAGACCAGCGAGGTCAGCAATATAGTCCTGCCTTTTCAGGTAATAGAGCAGGTGGACGAGCCCCGCGCAGAGAAGCCAACCCCCTCCGGCTCCCCCTTATCAGGGGGAGAGATTGTTTACCCCCCTGATA
>CAYIRV010000315.1:0-1928 GCA_964365865.1 uncultured Thermodesulfobacteriota bacterium
GGTTATAGGGAAAAACTTTGCAATATCAGGCATCTTAAAGTATACTTAGGCACACAACCGGAGGCGGGCGGACATGGAAGCTACGCGCAAGGCCGCTATAATCAACGGCAAGGAAATAGCCCTTGAAGAGCGGAAAAGGGTCAGCGAGGATGTCGGGGAGTTAAGGAAAAGGCTCAACAAATCCCCTGGACTTGCCGTGATATTGGTAGGGGACAACCCCGCGTCAAGGCTCTATGTAAGGAACAAGGAGCGGGCCTGCGCAGAAGCTGGAATAAAATCCTTTGAGCACACCCTGCCCAATGACGCCATGCAGGAGGAGCTTGCCGTCCTTATCAGGCGGCTCAATGGGGATGAAGATGTCCACGGCATACTCCTTCAACTCCCGCTCCCCAAGCACATTGATTCAGGACAAATGCTCGACCTCATATCCCCGGAAAAGGATGTTGACGGCTTTCACCCGTGCAACATGGGAAGGCTCCTTTCAGGCGGAGAAGGCATTAAACCCTGCACGCCCTTGGGCATTATGAGGCTCATCGAGTCAACGGGCATTGACATAGCCGGTAAAGAGGCCGTGGTAATCGGAAGGAGCAACATAGTCGGCAAGCCCGCGGCCATTATGCTCCTTCAGAGGAACGCCACCGTAACCGTATGCCATTCAAGGACCAAGGGCCTTGCCGATAAGGTAAAGGCCGCGGATATTGTAGTCGCGGCCATCGGAATCCCTAATTTCGTAAAAGGCGAATGGATAAAGGAAGGCGCGGTTGTCATAGATGTCGGCATAAACAAGCTGCCTGACGGAAGAATAGTCGGGGATGTTGACTTTGAAGCCGCTTGCCTCAGGGCGGCATACATAACCCCTGTGCCCGGAGGCGTTGGCCCTATGACCATAGCCATGCTGTTAAGGAATACGGTAGAGGCCGCGAGGAAGACGCTCAAGGCGTAAGGATTGCCACCTTTAGCCCCCACCCTGCCCTCCCCCATAAGGGGGGAGGGATAAGAAGGAAGGGGGGACGATTATAGGGGGAAGATACGAAGATTTTATGATTATAACGAAGAAGAAGGACATAAACGCAATCCTCTCATCCCTCGAAGGCCGGGGCAGCGTCTATCTCTTCGGCTGCAACGCCTGCGCGGAGCAGTGCCAGACAGGCGGAAAGAAAGAACTTGCCGAGATGGAGGATGGGCTCAAAGCACGCGGGTTCAGGGTGCTCGGAAGCTCGCTCGTTGACGAGACCTGCTACAGGCAGTTAATCCTCAAGGAATTCAAAAACAGGGAAGCACTGAAAGACGCTTCCGCCGTATTGGTGCTCGCCTGCGGCGCGGGCGTCAGGACGGTCGCGGATGTGGCCGGCGAAAAAACCCCGGTCTTGCCTGCGCTCGACTCCATGTTCCTCGCGACCGTCGAGAGGTACGGCAGGTTCTTCGAGGGCTGCTCGCTCTGCGGAGAGTGCGTGCTCGCGGACACGGGCGGCATATGCCCGCACACCGAATGCCCAAAGGGGCTTCTTAACGGGCCGTGCGGCGGGGTTGCAAACGGGATGTGCGAGGCTGACGCCGAAACCCCGTGCGCGTGGGTGCGGATATATAACAGGCTCAAGGAACAGGGCAGGCTCCATCTTATGAAGAAAAACCGTGCTGCCAAAGACCATTCAAAGACCACCAGACCGAGGCAGGTGCTCCTGCGCGGCCCCGGAAGCGTTAAGCCATAGGGAGTTATCAGTTTTGTAGGGTGGGCACTGCCCACCATTTACAGGGGCAAGCAGCTATTTTGGTGGGCGATGCCCACCCTACAAAACTATCCTATGAAGACCGCCTTTGTCTATTCCGATAAATTCGGCTCCGTAATCTACGGTACGGGGCATCCCATGAGACCCGCGCGCCTGAAACTCGCCTATGAGCTTATGGAATCCTTGGGGCTCCTCAACCTT
>CAYIRV010000316.1:0-1915 GCA_964365865.1 uncultured Thermodesulfobacteriota bacterium
TCCATCTCGAAGGCAAGGCCAACTCAGAGCAGATCAGGCTGGCTGTGGAAAGGCTCAAGGCCTACGCAGGCAGAAAGATATATGTCCACTGCTACTTGGGAAGGCACAGGGTGGCTTTGTTTGAAAAGGAATTCTTAAAGAAAGCCGTGCCTGAGGCTGAAAGGCCGTCACCGCAAACCCCGCTTCCAGCCCCGACAGAGGCCGGCATGCGGACGCATTAAATACTACCCCATCTCCTCCTCTATTCTCTGGACAGCCTTTCTTGATTCAACGATGACCTTTCCCATGGGCGTGAATCTTTCGAGCGAGGCAACGAGGCAGTAGTTGTCCTTGATGACCGATATTGAAAGCCGGGCAAACGCGCTCGTTATGAATATGGTCTTTACAGGAGCGGACGGGTCATGCCTCGAACAAGCCTCTTTTATTGTGTCGAGCACAGGCGCGTGCTGCGCCCCTATCAAGTCCATCCCCGTATCAGCGTTAGCGGCATATGAAGCCACGGCCTCCCCGTCCCACGCGAGCATGACCGCGCCCTTTGCGCCTACGGCGTTTGCGAACTCCTGAAGCGTCTCCTGAAATGTCATACAGCGCCGAGTGTCAAAATTTGACCGAGATGATTTTGGATATGCCCGGCTCCTCCATGGTTATGCCGTAGAGTGTGTCGGCCATCTCCATTGTCCGCTTGTTGTGCGTTATCATAAGGAACTGGCTGATTTTCGACATCTCTTTAACAAAGGAGTTGAACCTGTCAATGTTCGCGTCGTCGAGCGGCGCGTCAACCTCGTCGAGCAGACAAAAGGGAGACGGCTTTATGAGGAATATGGCGAATATCAGGGCAATGGCGGTGAGCGCCTTTTCACCGCCTGAAAGAAGCGTTATACTCTGTAGTCTCTTGCCAGGGGGCTGGGCAACGATTTCTATGCCGCATTCGAGCATGTCGGCCTCGTCCGTAAGCCTTAGCTCTGCCCTGCCTCCTGAGAAGAAGCGGGGGAATGTGGACTTGAATGTCTCGTTTATCTCGTCGAATGCGCTCTTGAACCTCTCTCTGGTCGTCCTGTTGATTCTCAATATGGCGTTGTGGAGCGCCTCGACGGAACGGGACAAGTCCTCTTGCTGGGTCTGGAGGAACCGGTGCCTGCCCTCAAGGTCATTGTATTCGTCGAGCGCCGAAAGGCTGACCTCTCCGAGGGATGTGAGCTTGTCTTTAAGCTCCTGCCTCTCTGCCTCAAGCGCGCCATGCCCGGACGAGCCGTCTTCTTCGTATGTAAGTGAGGCCGCCTCGACGCCGTACTTTTCGGCTGTCCTTTCCTTAAGGTGGCCGAGCTTAAGCTCCTTTTCCTGAAGCTCAAGGCTGAACCGGGCCTTTGACTCCTGAATCCCGGCGAGCATGGACTTAAGGGCCTTTAGCTCCTCGTCAACCGATGAGAGTCTTTCATTCAAGGCGCTTATCTCGTCGGCCTTCGCGGCCTGTTCTTTCTTAATCGCGTGGGCCTGAGATAAAACCCCCTCCACCCGCGCCCTTGATTCCTCTATCTCCTTGACCCTGAGCGAAACCTCGTTGTCGCCGGAGGCGAGCTCTCGGCTCCTGACTTCGAGCCTGTCAGCAAGCTCGGTTATGCCCGCCTCTTTCCCTGAAATCTCTTTTCTAATGGAATTAGCCCTCTCCAAGGTCTGGGCGAGCGCTATCTTAAGCTCTGTTATAAGATGAGCGAGCGCTTCCTTGCCTGCCCCGAGAGCGGAAACCGAAGCTGTAATCAAGGCTATGCGCTCATCCCTCTCATTAAGTTCCTTTTCAAGTCCTTGCCTTTCAGACGAGAGCGCCGCCAACTTTCCGCTCAGGCGCTCGATTGACGAGGCGGCCTCTTTGATAGCAACAGCCCGCTCATCGAGCGCGGCCTTGAGCCTTATGGTCTCT
>CAYIRV010000317.1:0-1865 GCA_964365865.1 uncultured Thermodesulfobacteriota bacterium
GAACCGAGGATAGCCCCGAATACCGGAAAACCCGATGGCAGGGTCAGGGCAAGGAGTATCCCTGTAATCGCCGCGCTCCCGTCATAGACCTTAATCGGCCTTTTCCTGTATCTCTGAAAAAGAAATTCCACCACAAGCGAGGTGATTGTGCACACGACAATCAGAAGCAGGGCGCGGAGGCCGAAGAAATAAACGCTCGCGAGCATGGCGGGCACGAGCGCCATTATGACCGTGTGCATGATTTTTGGCACGGACTCGTCCACGAGGAAATGCGGGGACGAGGAGACTATGAGCCTTTTCTCTCCTCCGCCAGCTGGTTTTCCGGTCTCTTCCAACTCTCTCTTTTCTTCCATCGTGGTAATGCTCCCCAACCCCCTCCGGCTCCCCCTTATCAGGGGGAGGCAACAAATTGGATGCCCCCCTGATAAGGGGGGACTAAGGGGGGTTATGCGCTCGCGGGCTTTGCCTGCTGCCGCGCCTTGACTTTGCCGACCCTTATCCACTGCAGAAGCGGTCTCTTTGACGGGCAGATATATGAGCAGCACCCGCACTCTATGCATGAAAATCCGCCCCAGAGCTTTAACTCGTCTACCATCTGCGTCCTGCCGTAATCCCCAAGCCTGTAGGGCATAAGCCCCATTGGGCACACCTCGACGCAGTTTGAGCACCTGATGCACGAGTCGTATTTAACGGGCTTGAGCGAATGGGCGGAGAGAATCGTTATGCCCGATGTCCCCTTTACCACCGGCACGGACATGGTTGATTGGGCTATGCCCATCATCGGCCCGCCGTTCAAAATCTCGTATTCAGCCTCTCCGGCGTTTATGCCGCCGCACTGGGCAATGACCTCCTCGAAAAGCGTCCCGATGCGCACACGGAGGTTCTTGGGCTCCGCCACGGCATTGCCGCTTATGGTAACCACCCTGTCAATAAGCGGCTTTTTAAGGCAGAGCGCGTCATATACCGCTGTTGCAGTCCCTACATTATTGACGACAACGCCCACATCGAGAGGGAGCTTTCCGGCAGGCACCTTTCTTCCGAGGGCCGCCTTTATGAGCATCTTCTCCGCGCCCTGCGGATACTTTGTATCAAGCTCAATTACCTTAATAGCCTCGGAATTAGCCCCTGCCTTCCTCAAAGCCTTTATGGCCTCAGGCTTGTTGGACTCTATGCCTATAAAACCCGAACGCGCGCCCGTGGCCTTCATCAGGGCCTTCAGCCCCCAAACGACCTTCTCCGGCTCCTCGACCATGATTCTGTCGTCAGCCGTAAGATACGGCTCGCACTCGCACCCGTTCAAAAGGATTGCGTCAATGGTCTTGCCCTTTGGCAAAGACAGTTTGACGAATGTAGGGAATGCGGCTCCGCCCATGCCGACAATGCCGGCCTCCTTCACCTGAGCGCGTATGTCCTCCGGGGAAAGCCCGCTTAAATCCGGCGCTGAACCAGCCTTCCAGTCCCTCTCGGTCCCGTCCCCGTCAATGATAACGCCGAGCGTCCTGCCCGCGGACGGATGGTTCACATAGTCAATGTCCTTGACCTTGCCGTTAATCGAGGCATGCACGGGCGCGGATACAAAGGCCTTTACATCGCCGAGCTTCTGGCCTTCAACCACGGCCTCCCCTTTTTTAACGAGAGGCTCGCACTGGGCGCCGGCGTGCTGTTGAAGAGGTATGAAGACGGTCTTAGGCAATACTGCCTTCACCGTGTTCTTGGATGCGGTCAGTTCCTTATGATACGAGGGGTGTATCCCTCTTTCAAATGTCTTAAGTCCCATATTGTTAAATCAAATAGCGCACTAAATCAAGTTACATCATACGAACGCAAGAAATGGTTTTAGACAAGGCGGACGACGAGGAAAACCG
>CAYIRV010000318.1:0-1826 GCA_964365865.1 uncultured Thermodesulfobacteriota bacterium
ACCCCCTCACAGTGGGCGCAAACTCGCATTTGCCTGAATCCCTTAAAGCCCTTACAATATCCACTATCTTCCCGGCATCCCCTTTTCCCAGACCTGATTTTGCAACGGTTATAGCGCCCTCGGTCTCCCTGTCGGGGTGGTCAAGGTCAAGGGTAACCATCCTGTCCCTCAGCGCGTCCTGACTCCTGTAAACACCCGCATACTCTTCCGGGTTGCTCGTAAATATCGCCGTAAAGTTGGGGTCAACCTTGAGATACCCTTCCCCTTCCCTTGAAGCAGGCATATCCATCATCTTTTCCTGAAGCACAGAAAGCAGGACATTATTAGCCTCTGGCCTTGACCTTGTAAATTCATCATAGATGAGGGTGAAACCGTATTTGCAGGCAACGGTGAGGCGGTTATCCACCCATGTCTTCTGCATGTTCTCCTCTGTTTTCAATACCGAGTGGATGAAGTTATCCACCACCTTTCTCATCCTGTAGCCGTACTGCCCGCCTACGAGGTCTGATGTAGAATGCTCCTCATCGCCGTGTATGATGATAACAGGTCTTCCGACCTTTGAAGCGAGATGCATGGCAAGGGTTGTTTTACCGGTGCCGGATGCGCCTCTGAAATGGATGGGAAAGCCCGCGGCAATATAGGCAAGGGCCCGTTCCGTAATATCGCGGACATAACCGGTCTCCACAAAGTTTGGAAGCTTTCTGGGCTCAAGCACTGTTGTAAATTCTCCAATTGACATGATAAATACCTCCCATTATGAACTTCTTATTTCACCGCAACCACACCTTTATTGCTGGTTCAGGTTTGTAACCTGAACCAAAAATTTCTGGTTCAATTTACAAAATTGAACCAACAGGAGCGCCTTCTGTATAACGAGGCTAAAGGACTGCGACCCTATGTGATGCTGCCTTCACCGCAACCACACCTTTTCCGCCGCATTCTATGCACGGCAGATAATCATGCGGGGCAACCCCTTTGCCGTTGCAAAGGAGGCATCTCCGGGAGGGCTCATAAACAGTAACCATGCCCTTGCCTCCGCAGACCGTGCAGGTCAACCTCTGTTCCCTGTATATGCCTGTGCCGGCGCAGAAGACGCACTTAACAGCCGGTTTCTGGACAATTACCTCACCCGTTCCGCTGCAGACCTGACATGCGGCAAGGGGAGAGAGAAGCCCGAAGGGGTCTTTGCCCTCGCCGTTGCAAAAGGCGCATTTTATAGTAATGTTTTCTATCTTAGATTTTTTCATCTTATCTCCGAACTTGTTTATAGTTCCGCTTTTCTTAACCTTACCCCCTCTTTCGCTTCTTCGCCTTCCTATAGACTGCGGGTCCTTCTCCTGATGAGGATTCCTTTGTCCTGGTTGTATGCGCTGGCCTCTTTGCCTGCATTGTGGCTGCGAGGTCGTGCCATGCGCCTGCCGTGTCTTCCCGCTCCTTTTTAAAGCCATCGAGCATACCTGAGACCTCTTTTTCCCTATCTTCACACTCCTTGTGAAGATTAGAACGTAACTCAGAGACCTCTTTTTTCATATTAGAGACCTCTGTCTTCCTCTCATCATCCATACGATGAAATTCTGAGAGCATGTCAGAGTTATGCTGCCTGATGGCGGCAATCTCTCCAATCCTCGCATCATACGAAGCTGTTATATCCTGTGCCAGTGATCTAATATCTTCTGCATTTGACATAATTAGTTTCCTCCTTTGTCTTTGATTAGACATGCTGGGGACGCCTCCCCCTTTGTCCCCCTCCATGAGGGGGAGAGGGGGAAGGTGTCCCCAATGTCTCGCTCTCTTACCCCTTAAAGCGCCTAAGCTGCGGCTGCTTC
>CAYIRV010000319.1:0-1825 GCA_964365865.1 uncultured Thermodesulfobacteriota bacterium
CTTAAGCGCAACGGCTCCGGCCATGCGCTCATACACGATTGACTCTGGATACACCACAGGCTTTAACTGCGAAGGCACGGCCCCGAACAGTTCGCAGTGGCCTGTTATGAGCCATCCGCCGGGCTTTAGCGCCTCCGCAAACTTCTTGGCCACGGCCCTAATAGCGCTTTTCTTGTAATAGATGAATACATTGCGGCAGAGGATGATGTCCATGTCAGGCGGCAGACATACGCCGTTAAGGAGATTCTCCTGCCTGAACGAGACCATGTTTCTGATTTCTTCCTTTAGCTCAAAGGCATCCCCCTGTTTCGTGAAATATTTTCTTGTCAACTCATCGGGCGTCATGCGGAACGACCACCGGCTGTATACTCCCCTGGCTGCCTTGTCGAGAAACCCCTTCTGCATGTCGGTTGCAAGTATCAATATGTCCCATGCCCCGCGCTCAGGCAACAGTTCGTCAATCAGCATGGCTATTGAATACGGCTCTTCGCCTGTCGAGCACCCGGCACTCCAAATCCTCAGCCTTTTTTCAATGCCTTGCCTTTTGATAAGCTCGGGGAGGAGACTATCTTTCAAGAGACCGAACTGGCCGCTGTCCCTGAAGAAATAGCTCTCTCCAACCGTAAGAAGAGACAGAAGCTCCCTTATCTCGGCCTCTGCGCGGCCTGAGCCGGAGATAAGAAAATCATAGTACTCATAGGGCGAACCGAGACCCGTTGCCGCACTCCTCGCGGCCACGGCCTTTTTCAGACCTTCGAGGTCAAGGCCGCGCATGAGAAGGCCGGTCTTTCCTGAAATAAGGGCATTGAAGCCTTGCAGGAGCTTTTCGTCCATACATACCCGGAAAGCAGTTGAATACGCTGAAGGATTGATGTCAGGATGTGCAATCTTGAAAAGAAAACAAGCTGGAATTGAATAAGAGTATAGCAGATTCTATGGATTAAGCAACTATGGCAGGGCAATGGTGAGGTCAGCAGGCAAGCCGCAGTGGGACAATCTCTAAGCCCGTGCGATTAAAAACTCTGACACCGGAATTGCCTCGGCAAACCTGATGCCCGAACAAGCGCCCTTGTTGAGGGTTTTTGACCACATCACGGAACCGTCCCTCTCAAGCACAGGCGCTTCAATGGCGACTGTAACGGCTGAGTCTGTGTCAAGGGATAAAGCAGCCATGTATTTGACCCTCATTCCGCTAAGGGATATGTCCAAGGTCTCTGCGACAAAACGCTTGGCGGCCGGACTTCCGGCAAGCTCTATGAAGCATTTTGCAACCCAAGGGTGCCTCTCCTCGGTCCTCCTGTTTACGCCGGCCTGATTCAGTTGGGCCTCCACTGGAACCGAGGTAAGCATCTTGATACTTGATACAAGCTCCGTGGGCTTGAATGGCTTTTTGATTAGCCTGTCGCTCATCCTCGCAAGAACAGGGTCGCTTGTTTTTTCAATAGGCACTGCGCCTGTTATGAAAAGGAACCTGTCTTTCATATATGGGTATTCAGCCTCAACCCTCTTGAAAAGCCCTATGCCGTCAAGCACTGGCATGGTTATGTCTGATATGATAATGTCAAAGACCCGCAGCTTAATCCTATCAAGGGCCTCTATGCCGTGGGAAGCTGACTCCACATGATACCCATACTCCGCGAGGAGCGCAGAGCAACACTCCCTCACGAACGAATCATCGTCAACAACGAGTATCTTCCGCTGGCCGCTGTTATCCATAGACGCACCCACACTCATGAATGGAGTATATCATGGATTTCTCCTTTGTCCATGCAACTGAAAGAAATAAAAAAGGGCCGCCCCCCTTGTCTAAGGGGGGCGGCCCGTA
>CAYIRV010000320.1:0-1792 GCA_964365865.1 uncultured Thermodesulfobacteriota bacterium
GAATGTCACGGTGCCGAGCTTGGGGTTGGGCATAAGCCCTCTCGGGCCCAAAATCTTACCGAGCTTGCCCACGGCGCCCATAATATCCGGGGTGGCCACGATGCTGTCGAAGTCCAGCCAGCCCTTGTTGATTTTCTCGATAAAGTCTTCGGCGCCCACATAGTCGGCCCCGGCGTCTCTGGCCTCGGCCTCCTTCTCGCCCTTGGCGAAGACAAGCACGCGGACCTTTTTGCCGGTGCCGTTGGGCAGCACCACCGTGCCCCTTACGGCCTGGTCCGCCTGCTTGGGGTCAACCCCGAGCCTTCCGGAAACCTCTACGGTTTCATCGAACTTGGCGCACGCGAGCGATGGCAGCACCGTGAAGCCCTCATCAATTCCGTAGACTGCGTCTTCCTTAAGCTTTGTTTTCGCGGATTCGTAATTCTTGCCCATTTTCAGCTATCCCTCCACAGTAATGCCCATGCTTCTCGCCGTGCCCTCAATCGTCTTTACCGCGGCATCGAGGCTGCCGGCAGTCAAATCAGGCATCTTGAGTTTTGCGATTTCCTCGACCTGTTTCCTCGTTACGCGCCCGACCTTCTCCTTGTTCGGTTCCTTGGACCCCTTCTCAACGGCTATTGCCTTAAGGAGAAGCACCGACGCCGGAGGGGTCTTTGTGATGTAAGAGAACGACCTATCCGAATAAACGGTTATGACCACAGGTATTATCATCCCGTCCTGCGACTGGGTCTTGGCGTTAAATGCCTTGCAGAACTCCATTATGTTCACGCCGTGCTGGCCCAAGGCAGGGCCTATCGGGGGCGAAGGATTGGCCTTGCCCGCGGGTATCTGAAGCTTTATCTGTGCGCTTATCTTCTTTGCCATCTTAAGTTACCCCTCGGAGTGAATTGCAAAATTCTGATATCCAAACTCCAAACAAATCCGAAATCAAAAAAAACCGAATATTCAAAACCGCATTGTTCAGGTCTTTTCCACCTGCCCGAACTCCAATTCAACGGAGGTCGCCCTGCTGAAGATGCTTACGAGGATCTTCAACTTCCCCTTGTCAGGCTTGACCTCTTCCACGATTCCGGCAAAATTCGTGAATGGGCCGTCTATGACCCTTATATTCTCGCCCCTGCTGAACAGTACCTTTGGCTTGGGCCTGACCGCCCCCTCTTCCATCTGTCTGGCGATCTTTCTGACCTCTTCGTCGGACACGGCCGGCGGGGCCTCCTGCCCTCCCACGAACCCGGTAACCTTGGGCGTGTTCTTCACCATGTGCCATGTCTCGTCGTTGAGTTCCATGTTTATGAGGATGTATCCGGGGAAAAACTTCCGTGAAGTGGTCCTCTTGACGCCCTTTACCATGTCAACGACCTTCTCGGTCGGGACGAGTATCTCGCCGAAGAGGCCCTCCTTGCCGGAGGTCTTTATCTTCTCTTCGAGAGTTGACTTTACCCTGTTCTCATACCCTGAATAGGTATGCACTACATACCATTTTTTAGCCATATCGCCTCTATTTAAGAATAAAGCCTATAATCTTCGAGAACGCGAGGTCAACAAGTCCGAGGAATGCAGAAAGAACCACGGTTACGGCGAGAACCACCCATGTTGATGTCGTGGTCTGCTGCTTCGTGGGCCATGTAACCTTCCTGAGCTCTTGCCGCGCCTCTGCTATGAATTGTTTGACCCTGTCAATGTTTATCATTTATGTCTTAATCCGCTTTCGAATCCCTGTCAGCCTCAAGAAAATAAATCTGGCAGGCCAGGAGGGATTCGAACCCCCAACATGCGGTTTTGGAGACCGCCG
>CAYIRV010000321.1:0-1780 GCA_964365865.1 uncultured Thermodesulfobacteriota bacterium
GGCCTCCATCACCAGTGGGTGAAAAACATCAAATCAAACGCAATGGCCAATAACACCATGAAGTATATAAAGATTGACGCGCCGTTGCGGGCAAGGCAGAGGAAAGAGTGGAATTCGCCGAGGCTCATGCCTGTCCTCATAGTATTGGCCATCGTTGCGCTGGCCGCGCTGCCGGCCGTCATCTCGATATGGAGGAGGGTTAAAGGCAACGTGGCGTAGCCGGACAATAATCCCATGCTTGCATACATCATAAGGCGCATACTCTACGCAATACCCATTGTCATAGGGGTAAATCTCCTTACGACAGTGCTCTTCTTCTATGTCAACACGCCCGACGACATGGCAAGGAAGAGTCTCGGGGAAAAGAACATCACGGCTCAGGCAATAGAAAACTGGAAAAAAGACCATGGCTACGACCTCCCCACATTCATAAACACAAAGGAAAAAGGGCTTTCGGTCTTCACCCAGACCATTTTCGCCCAGAAATCCGCGCCGCTCCTCTGGATGGACTTCGGACGCTCTGACAGAAACAACATTGACATCGGCAGGGAAATCCGGGGCAGGATGCTGCCGTCCCTTGCGATAAGCCTTCCGATGTTCATCATAGGCGTCGTCGTTGACCTTGTCTTTGCCATGCTCCTCGCGTACCTGAGGTCAACCTACCTTGACCTCTTAGGCGTGTTCCTCTGCGTAATCATGATGTCCGTGTCCTCGCTGTTCTACATAATAGGCGGGCAGTTCCTCCTCGGTAAATACCTGATGCTGTTCCCGATATCAGGGTTCGACGTCGGGGCGCATTCGATAAAATTCCTCGTGCTGCCAGTGATAATAGGCGTCTTGAGCGCCGCAGGCTCAGGCATACGGTTCTACAGGACGGTGTTCCTCGAAGAAATGGGAAAGGACTACATAAGGACTGCGCGGGCAAAAGGGCTTCCTGAATCAATCGTCCTCTTCAAGCACGCGCTCAAGAACGCCATGATACCGGTCTTGACCAATGTCGTGGTGTCTCTGCCTTTCCTCTTTTACGGAAGCCTCATAATGGAGAGCTTCTTCGCAATACCGGGCCTCGGAAGCTTCACCATAGAGGCCATACAGGCGCAGGACTTCGCAATCGTCAGGTCAATGGTGTATTTAGGCTCCATACTTTACATCATCGGCCTCATACTCACTGACATAAGCTACACGCTCGTTGACCCGAGGGTAAGACTCGAATAACAGATATGCCGGTAATACTCTCAACAGACCTTATAGTTTTTTTCGTGGCCGGCATTACCCTGTATTTTTCGCTGTCCGGCAAATACAGGACTGTCCGGGCCTCTGTCAAGAAGAACAGGCTCGCGCTCGCGGCCACGGCCTTGCTCGCGCTCTACCTGCTCGTCGCGCTCGCCGACAGCATCCGCTACAGGGACGCGGCAGAGGACGCCCTTGGCAAGGCCGTTTACAGCGCGGAGCCGTTGAGCGTCCTTGACAGGACTCTTTCCAACATGAGGCTCGATGTGGAGAAAACATACTCAACGCCTTTTTCAGACAGGCTTTATGCAAAAGAAACCATCGAGCTTGCCGACGGGACGCTTAAGAGGGATTACCCTTTGCTTAAATATCCCGGAAGGCATATGCTCGGCACGGACAGGGTGGGTCAGGATGTGCTGTATGCGTCTCTTAAAGGCATAAGGACAGCCGTGGTAATAGGCACGGGCACGACCATAGTCGTGATACCATTCGCCTTGTTCTTCGGCGTTATCGCCGGATACTACGGCGGGGTTCTCGACGACATAATACA
>CAYIRV010000322.1:0-1780 GCA_964365865.1 uncultured Thermodesulfobacteriota bacterium
TCTTTTTTCGAGTTCATCGAGCCTTTTCTTAATGTCCGGGAGTTTAAGGAACAATGCCTGCGCCCTGAGCCAGTCCTTGTGCGGCGCGGCAGGGGAGCCTGACACGACCGAGCCTTCCGCTATGTCGCCCATGACCGCCGTTTTTGCGCCCACCATCGAGCCGTCGCCGATATTTATGTGGTCAACCGCGCCCGATTGGCCGCCGAACCGGACTCTGTTCCCGACGGTGGTTGACCCTGCGATGCCTGTCTGGGCGGCCATGACGGTATCCTCGCCGACCCTGACATTGTGCGCGATTTGCACGAGGTTGTCGAGCTTTGTCCCCCTGCCGATTACGGTCTCTCCCACCGTGGCCCTGTCAATGGCCGTGCACGCGCCGATTTCGCAGTCGTCCTCGATCCTGACGATGCCTGTCTGCGGAATCTTGTAATATCCGGAGCCGTCCAGCGCATACCCGAACCCGTCGCTCCCGATGACGGAGTTGCAGTGTATGATGACCCTGTTGCCGATGATGCAGCCCTCCCGGACGCAAACGCCAGCGTGTATGACCGCGCCTTCGCCTATGCGCGCGCCTTCGCCTATGTATGCGCCCGGGTATATGACTGTCCTGTCGCCGACAGCCGCGCCTTTTTCCACTACCGCGCAGGCGCCGACAGAGCTGTCTTTTCCTATTACCGCCTGAGGATGGACGACTGCCGAGGGGTGGATGCCCGGTGCAGGGAGTTTTTTGGGCCTTAGGACCTCGAGGGCCTTTGCAAAGGCGAGATGCGGGTTATCGGCGATGATGAAGTTCTTTATGCCGTCCCGGAGCGCGCTGCTTAAGCCGGCCTCTTGTAATATCACGGCTGACGCCCGGCATGACTTCAGGAGTCTTGCGGAGCGCTTGGACCCGAGGAATGTTATGTGGCCAATGCCGGCGTCCTCAATGGAAGCGGCGTCCGATATCTCAACGGAGCCGTCGCCCAGAACGCGGCCGTTTACTATGGATGCGAGCCTGTCGAGCCTGATCGCGGCCATGTCAGTTGCCCTTTGTTTTCGCCTTCTTGTTGAAGGCCTTTATGACCTCGTCGGTTATGTCCGCGTCAGGAGGGGCGTAGAGTATTCCGCTTACGGAGCGCTCGAACACATAGGTGTAGCCTTTTTTCTTGGCTATATCCTCCACTATGGCGCGGAGGTCCTCTATGATTTCGGCCTCCTTTTCGTTCTTCTTCTTGCCGAGCTGCTCGTTATATTCCATAAACTGCCTCTGGAACTCCTGACTTTTAGCCTTAAGCTCGCCCTCCTTGTCGCCCCTCGTCTTCTCGTTCCAGACATCCTTTTTCTTGTCAATCTCGTCCTTCAGTTTTTTCAACTCCTCCTGCTTCTTGTTGAGTTCGTCCTCGAGTTTTTTCGCCTCTTCCTTGAGGGAGTCCTTTGCCTTCACCCCGGCCTCGGAATCGTTAAGCGCCTTCTGGAGGTTTGCATACGCGAGCTTAAGCTCTGCGCCGAACGCCTCCCCGCGCGGCAGCGAGCCTGATAAAACGAGCGCTGCCGCGAGCGCCGAGGCCAAAAGAATCTTCTTGTTCATTGTCCGTCTCCTTTTTTATGCGGTTTCTTTAAAACATCGTCCCGATGGTGAAGTCCCACTGGTCCCCTGCCTCGCCCGGCCTTCTGTCGAGGTTGAAGCCCAATTCGAGCCTTAAGGGGCCGATGGGCGAGAACCACCTTATGACCGCGCCCGCGCCGCTCCTTAAGTCCGTGAGCGCGAGCCTGCTCGCATACGAGTTCCCGGCGTCAAAAA
>CAYIRV010000323.1:0-1751 GCA_964365865.1 uncultured Thermodesulfobacteriota bacterium
TGCGCGCCGTGTCCGCGTGATAGCGCACCCTGAATTGCTTGAAAACCAGACCGCTCAAAAGCGCCTCGCCTTTCCCGACCATCTCGAGGCGGGGGATGGTTATGCCAGTGCCGTAGGGGAATCTGGAAGAGAGGCACGCAAGGCTTGGCTTGTCCCACGTGGGCAGCCCCATGTCTTTACTGAGCAGCCTTATCTCCCGTTTTGTAAGCCCAACATCCTGAAGCGGGCTTCTTACTCCGAGTTCAATTGCCGCGGTCTTTCCGGGACGGTAGTCATTGAGGTCGTCCGCGTTGCTGCCGTCCGCAACGCACCTCTGCCCCATCGAAGACGCCTTTGCAATCGCTATTTTAAAAAGCTCGCCTTTGCAGTAATAACACCTATTAGCGCTGTTGGCCGAAAAATTCGGTATCTCAAGTTCGTTAGATTCCACGACAACGTGTGCCGCGCCTATGGATGCGGCAAGGGCGCAGGCCTCCTTGAACTCGTGTTCGGGATACGTAGGAGAGGTTGCGGTCAAGGCCGCAGCCTTGTCACCGAGGACGTCGTAAGCCGAGTTTAAAAGAAAAGTGGAGTCTACCCCTCCGGAGAATGCGACAAGCACGGATTCCATCTCCCGTAAAATGAGTTTGAGCCTTTCAAACTTTTCTGCCGCTGATACCCTTTCCTCTTGTGTGAACGGGAGATTGCCGGTGGAGGTTACTTCGGCGAAACTTACTGCGCCCCCTTGGATGCCGCGAACTCCGCTCAACATATCCGTGTCTCCTCTATAACCTTCTCAGCCGCCGGCTCAGTTACGGATATCTCTTCTGAGCGCTCGCCGCATACGGCCATAATCCTGCCGCTCCCTCCTGTCTTCGAATTGGCGTAGCGCAAGATGAGGCTTGCGGCAAACCCAAGCGCGCCGTCGGGGGCGTCAGTTACGATGGCAACAGGCCCTGCAAAATCAATCGGTTCAAGGAAGGTCTCGCCCTGCTGCACTAAGTTTTTCAGTTTTACGTTATCCGCCTCGTCCCTGCCGACAACGACCTTGACGCCCTGATATCTAAAGTGTCTTCCTGTCTTCAAGACCGCAAGGTCTTTAAGGGTTACGTCTTTTTTGCCGTAAAGCAGGTCCCTTACCTTCTTTGAAAATATCTTATCCGTGAGCAGGCATCCTCCAGACGGGCATGGGTAATCGTTCACGTCAAGTTCTTTGGCCAGATCCATCTGCTCCCTCCTCCCGCGCCCGGCAACCGCAAGGAGTTTTTCGCGGTCAACCATGCCAGACGTCTCCGGGATGGTAGGCGGAAGGTGTTTTGCGCAAAGGGGTCTCAGTATCAGTCCTATCAGCCCGCTCTCTTTTTCTATAACCTTGAAGTTGTCTCTCCTCTGACTCATGGGTCTTTGTCCTATAACCTCGCCGGTTATAATAAAGGACGCCCCTATCTCGGCCATATACTCCTTCGCGGCCTTGAATATGTATATACGGCAGTCAACGCACGGGTTCATGCCCTTGCCGTAACCGTGCTTGGCGTTCCTCACGATATCTACGTAATCAAGCCCCTTCCGCATTATCTTCACCGGGATGTTGAACTCCGCAGCGACCCTACCAGCCTCGCTCTTGCACCCGCCCCGACCCACGCCTCCGGAGCTGCAGGTGCAAAAAGCGGACGTGAAGTTCAAGGCATGAACCTCTATTCCCTGATCGAGCATGAGTTTTACGGCAAGCGTGCTGTCAAGCCCGCCTGATAACAGCGCTACGGCCTTCGGCA
>CAYIRV010000324.1:0-1743 GCA_964365865.1 uncultured Thermodesulfobacteriota bacterium
CGCTTAAAGCACGCGGGGACAAGCAAGGGATAATAAAGTGGCAAAAAGCATGACTGGCTACGGCAGGGTCGAGTTTACGGCAGGCGAAGACGCCTTTACCGTTGAGGTCAAGACCCTCAACAACCGCTACATTGACATAAACCTCAGGATCCCGGAGCGTTTCTCCCAGCTTGAGAGCAGGATACGGGAAGAGGTTAAGCGGCGTTTTTCGAGGGGTTCGTTCACCGTATATGTAACCTACTCCTCCGGAGAGGCGTTTGGGCAGACCCTTAACATGGATGTCGCAAAGACGTATCTCGAGGCCGCAAGGACGCTCAAGACGAAACTCGGAGTAACCGGGGATGCGGACGTGGAGTTCCTCTTAAGGCTCAAAGACATTTTCACCGCCGATAAAAAAACGCCGGATGCGGATGCGGACTGGACTGCCCTGCAAAAGGGCCTCGGCGCAGCGCTCGATCAGGTGGATGAGTGGAGGGGCAGGGAGGGAGAAGCGCTCAAGATAGATTTTCTTGCGAGGCTCAAAAACCTTGAGGGCCATCTTAAAGTCGTAGAGGATGCCGCCCCGGACATCAATAGCCGGTGCGTAAAGAAGATGAAAGAGGCAATCGAAAGGCTCATCGGGCAGAGGGTGGATGAGTCGAGACTTTTGATGGAGGCCGCAATATGCGCCGAGAAGTCCGATGTCACGGAAGAGATCGTGCGTCTCAAAAGCCACCTTAATACGTTCGGAGTCTACCTCAATTTGCCGGAGCCGGCAGGTAAGAGGCTCGATTTTCTCTGTCAGGAGATAGGCCGGGAGATTAACACCATAGGCTCGAAGGCCGCCGATGTTTCAGTCACGCGCACGGTCATTGAGATGAAAAACGAACTTGAAAAGATGAGGGAGCAGTCGCAGAACGTGGAGTAGGGACATGAAAGGCATACCCTTCATAGTTTCCGCGCCATCAGGCGCCGGGAAGACGACGCTGTGCAACATGGCCGTTGATTTTTTCCCTGACTTGAGGCATTCTATTTCATATACGACGAGACCTTCGAGACCGGGTGAGACGAACGGGGTGGAGTACAAGTTCGTGGATGACGGGACCTTCGATAAGATGATTGAAAGAGGTGAGTTCCTTGAGTATGCCGGGGTGTTCGGCAAGCGGTATGGCACATCGAAAAAAGATCTCGACAAACTCCGCTCCACCGGTGTAGATGCGCTTCTTGAGATTGACGTTCAGGGCGGGGAGATGGTGAAAGGCCTTCTCGAAGGCGGGGTTTATGTTTTCATTTTGCCTCCGTCTATCAATGCCTGCGAAGACAGGCTTAAGGGGCGCGGAAAGGACACCGCCGAGGAGATAAAAAGGAGGCTCGCAATCGCCACTGATGAGATGAAAAGGGCCTCGGATTACGACTACATCATTATAAATGACGATTTGAACGCGGCCTTTGAAAAATTGAAATCCATCGTCATATCCGAGAGGGCGCGGAGCGTGAGGATGATGGATAAGGTCAAAGGGTTAATCGGAGGGAGCGAGTAAGGCCGTGAAGCGTGAAAAATATCTTCCTTATTAAATCAACTCAATTAACGGAGGCGATATGGGCAGACGATTAAGTAATGCGGCTTCAAGGCTTGTCCTCGTATGTTTTAAACGGGGAACGGTTATATCCGGTATCGCACTATTGATGTTCCTCGTAGTGGTATCAGGCTGTGCGACATATCTTTTGACAAACGCCGCAGAGAACGGAGATGTAAAGGCTATT
>CAYIRV010000325.1:0-1701 GCA_964365865.1 uncultured Thermodesulfobacteriota bacterium
ATTATTGTAATGCTCCTTTCCATATCTTCCCCCCTTTGTAAAGGGGGGACTAAGGGGGGTTACTATGACGCGTTGCCTTTAACCCTTCTCCATATCGAGATAACGGCCGCGCTCCCGGCCAGCGCAGCGATGGTCAATACTATGAGGATAGGCATGACCCTCGGCGAATTCCATTCTTTCCTGAGCCTTGCCCGTAATGGCGCGTCAATCTTTATGTACTTCATGGTGTTATTGGCCATTGCGTTTGATTTGATATTTTTCACCCACTGGTGATGGAGGCCGAACGCCACGGGGTGAAAGCCCCAGATCCAGGGGGAGTCCTTCTGGACTATGCTTAATGCCTCTCTGATGACATTCAGCCTTTCAGCCGTGTTTTCCATGTTCTCCATTGTCCTGAACAGCCGGTCGAATTCAGGGTTTGAGTAGTTGGACACATTCTCGCCGCCGTATTTTACCTTGCTGTTGGATGAGGCGAGCAGAAAGAAGAAGTTTTCCGGGTCAGGGTAGTCCGCGTTCCAGCCCCAGGCGAAGAGCTGGGTATTTCCCCTGAGCATCTTTTCCTGAAACCTGTTGTAGTCCGTTGTCCTGTTTTCGAGCTGAATGCCCAGCGGCTTTAACTTCTTGATGTACCAGCTTACCACAGGCGTCAGGTCAGGCCCTGTCCACGGGTTGTCAAAGGCTATTGTAAGGGGCCTCCCTTTCTTGTCCCTGCCTTCAGGATAGCCGGCCTCTGCCATGAGCTTTTTGGCAAATTCGACAGGCCGCCTTTGAGCCTTGTTCCGGGCCTCATCCCATTCGTATATATATGGGTTTATGCCGTCTTTGCCTTCAACATACCCGAATATGCCGGGCGGCAGGGTGGAGTGGGCCGGTATGCCCCTGCCGTTATTGAATATCTCTATGTATTCCTCATAGTCAAGGGCAATTGATATGGCCTGCCTGAGCTTCTGCTTTTCTTCCCCGTAGCCGCCGACCACGGGGTCCAGCATGTTGAAGCCGTTGTAGTAGGTCGAGGGCCGCACGGATGTCATAAGCCTTATGCCCTTTTCCTTCATCATGTCGGTAAGCTCTGCCCTGCCTGCAACAGACACGGTTACAGCCTGGTCAAAGCTGTCTGTCGCGATGCCTGAGTTGTCGTAGTAGCCCTGAAGGAATTTGTTCCAGCGCGGTATGGCCTCTTTTTCGAGCTTGAAGACGATTTCATCCATGAACGGGAGCATTTTGCCCGCGTCCTCAAGAAGTCTGTCTTTTATATCCGCATCTTCCCCTTCGGTCGGATAGGTCTCGTGGCTGAAGTTTTTGTTCCTCTTAAGAATCATCTCCATGTTAGGGTTGTAAATCGCCATATAGTAAGGCCCTGTGCCCACAGGATACCTGTTGAGCGTGATGTTCTTTTTAGCGAGAGGCCCTTGCTTATAGAAGAGAGCCGCCTCTTCAGGCACGGGCGAGAAGAACGGCATGGCGAGCCAGTAAACGAACTGCGGGTATTTTGTCTTGAGTGTGATTCTGTATGTGTAATCGTCTATTTTTTCAACTCCCGGCAGTGGATGTTTCCTGTAGTCTAACATTACGGGGGTTTCCATCTCGTCGGTCGTCTGGTTGTAGACAGGGCCTTTTTCTTGCTTTCTCTTTTTTCTTATGTCTTCGAGGTCTTTCCTCAAGAGAAGGGCGTATTCATCAAGACCGAGTATGTATTTTTCG
>CAYIRV010000326.1:0-1699 GCA_964365865.1 uncultured Thermodesulfobacteriota bacterium
AGCAGATGGGGCTTTTTCAGCAGCCTTCTACCTCTCCGAAAACGACTTTAACTTCTGGCATCTCTTTGGGTGTCTCAGTTTACGCAAAGCCTTGGCCTCTATCTGGCGGATGCGTTCCCTCGTAACCTTCAAGACCACGCCTACCTCTTCGAGCGTGTGATCTTTCTCCTCTCCTATGCCGAACCTCATGCGCAGCACCTGCTCCTCGCGGGCCGAGAGCGTCGAGAGGACATCGTTCATGTGGCCAAAGAGATCGTTGCTCATCGCCTCGTCGTGCGGGACTGAGGCGTCTTTGTCCTCAATAAAATCGCCCAAGAAGCTGTTCCCGTCTTCTCCAA
Source organism: uncultured Thermodesulfobacteriota bacterium (assembly GCA_964365865.1). GTDB lineage: Bacteria > Desulfobacterota > GWC2-55-46 > GWC2-55-46 > GWC2-55-46 > CAYIRV01. Next base: position 339 of record CAYIRV010000326.1, read on the forward strand.
CGGCGGTGTCGAGCGAAATAGGCTCGCGGGAAATCTTCATTATCTTTCTTACCTTGTCCACCGGCAGATCGAGCCGCTCGGCAAGGGCCTCGGCAGTGGGTTCCTTGCCGTTTTCCTGCACGTAATAGTGAGCCGACCTCACAAGCCTGTTTATGCTTTCTATCATGTGCACGGGTATACGGATGGTGCGCGCCTGATCCGCTATGGAGCGCGAGACGGCTTGGCGAATCCACCACGTTGCGTAGGTGGAAAATTTATAGCCCCTCTGATATTCGAACTTCTCCACCGCCCTCATAAGCCCAATGTTGCCTTCCTGTATAAGGTCGAGAAAGTGCATCCCGCGATTCAAGTACCTGCGCGCGATACTCACCACAAGCCGCAGGTTCGCCTTTATAAGCCTCTCCTTTGCGGCTTCGAGTTCAACGGATTTTATTTCGATAGTCAGGATAAGTCTGGCGAGTTCTTCGTGGGTGAGGCCGATTTCAAAAGTTATGGCATTTATCTCTGCGTTTATTCCTTTGAGTTCCTTTGCGAAGTTTTGAGGGGGGTGTTGCCCCCGTAGCTGGCGCGGGGCAACGCGCTTGGGGCCTTTAGCGCCTTTTTCAATTGAGGCCTTTTTCTTGTTAAGCCTCCTCAGTTCTCCATCCGCTAATTTAAGCTTCTCGATTACGCGCTCGAACATGTCCGTGCGCTTTTCAATGTCGAGGAGGAGCGCCACGAGCCTCTCCGAGTTCTCATCTCCGCGCCGCGGCTTGACGGCGCACAGATTGTTTACCTCGTCAATTTTTCCGAGCACGTCGTTCAAGTCCTGCTCATTTTCGCTCAGGAACCCCTCGTCATCATCGAACTCTATGACCGCTTCACTTCCCCTTCTTTTGATAAGCCTGTTTTTGAGTTCATTAAGCTCGACGATTATGAGGCGGGTCTTCAAGAACTCTTTCGTTACGGCGCCCTTGCACCATTCTATCTTTTTGGCAAGCGCGACCTCTTCTTCTTTTTTCAAGAGAAAAACTGCGCCCATCTCGCGCAGATAGGCACGGACGGAATCATGCGCCGGGTCCCCGACAGGCTCGGTTACTGACACAGGAGACTCGTATATTTGGGTATCGAGGCCGCCCTCGTCATCAACCCTGACGGCGTCCTCAACGTGAACATCCGGCCCGCCTGCGCCGTTTGTGTCTTTCAACTCTCCCATACTCCTCTCAGGTCGAGCGTTTCTTAATCCTGTCCTTGATGTCCCCCGCGATATCCGTCCTGCCGGTGGATTCGAGCCTTTTAATAAGCGCCTCTGTGTGTTCCCTAAGACTACCTCTATTCAAGACCCTTTTCACACTATCTACGAGCCTCCTTTTGGGGTCTTC
>CAYIRV010000327.1:0-1672 GCA_964365865.1 uncultured Thermodesulfobacteriota bacterium
TTTATTTCCACCCTGCCAAGACCCTGAAAAAATAGCTGATTTTTAGAGGCACCCTTAAGCGAGTGGTTCGTGATATGTGATGCGTGAAAAGTTTTTCACGCATCATGGTATTTATTCCTTATGCCTAAACACAATTACATCAATAACCTGAGCGCCTTGAAGATTGACCTCATGCTCCGGGGAGTGCGTTTTGACGACCCGGTAGTAAAGGCATGGGCATGCGGACAAACAGGCATTGACATGCTCCTCCCGCAAAAGACCCTCGTGAATATCCCGTGCGCCGAAGGGTTTACAAGAAATTCGCCCTATACGGTTAGAAGAGACTGGCAGGGGTATGTCATTACCGACGGCAAGGCCCATGTGCCGGTTGAGCCTGTGGAAAGGCCGGCTTTCTTAAATAGAACCACATCCACGGGCGTCAGGTTTTCGGACATAGCTTTTGTCAAGGGGAGCTACACGGTGATAACCCCTCAGCCTGTATGCGGTTTTTTCAAGGATAATGTGGAGTGCAAGTACTGCTCCTCAGGGCTCGACACAGGGGAAGGCGACAAAGGCAGGGTCTATACGGTTGATGAGGTAGTCGAGACGGCTGATGCGGTACTTAAGGAAAGAAAGACCGGGATTATTTATCTTTCCCTCGGATTCAGCGAGAGCGACGACGGCGGCATAGTGTTCTTGAAGCCTTACATCGAGGCGATAAAAAGACACTTCAACTGCATCGTCGCGGTGGAGGCGCTCCCTCCCAAGGATAACAGATGGATTGACGAGGCATACGCCGCAGGGGCCGACTCAATTCTTTATAACCTCGAAATATTCGACCCGGAGCTTTTCGCGGCCATATGCCCGGGCAGGGCAAGGCTCATCGGAAGGAAGAGGTATTTGGACGCTCTTAAATACGCGGCTTTGGTCTTCCCTAACGGGACTGTGGCGTCTCACCTCATCGTGGGTCTTGAACCGCCCGGGTCAACCCGCATGGGAATAGATTACCTTACAGACATAGGGGTTGTGCCCATACTTCCGATATACAGGCCAGCGCCAGGAAAGGCATTGAGGATTGAGCCTCTTACAACGGAGATAATAATACCCGTGTATAAGCACCTTTACACATCCGTCAAGAATAAAGGGATAAGCTTCAACTGGGTGAGGGACATATCGAACGTTACGACCCCTGTGGAGGGAAGGCTCCTTGTGGAGGGCGGCGGCAAGGGGCCGCTGTTTGAAAACTTCTACAAGTCGAATCTCGGTCTTAAGGCCGCATGGGGGCTCTCTACGCTCCGCAGGAAGCTCAAGGTAAAGAATTCAAGCGACGAGCCTGAGGGCTCGAGAGGACACTGAACGGGGCCTGCCTGTGGGTGTGGAGATTGATACAAGGCCCTTATGGGTCATCATAGCGCGTAAGCTCGGAAGGCCGTTTTTTTTTGCGGCAGTCGGAGCGGTGTTCGTTTTTCTCGTATGGATGCCGACTCCCGCGGGACTTACACCGGCAGGCCATAGGGCCATAGCCGTATTTCTCCTCTGCCTGTCTTTGTGGGTATCGAACGCCGTGCCGTTAGCGGTGACAGGCATACTCGCCATAGTGCTTGTGCCCCTTCTTGAGGTGCTCTCGAAGAAGGACACTTACGCGCTTTTCGGCAACGAGGCGGTGTTTTTCATACTCGGCGCCTTCATGCTC
>CAYIRV010000328.1:0-1634 GCA_964365865.1 uncultured Thermodesulfobacteriota bacterium
GGACGAATGGTTCGAGGGCGTCATAACCCGATCCAAGACAAATGGCGTTCCAAGTCGCTTTAGCAGAGGGCGTCTTTCCCGCTATGGCGGTCTTTATGTTTTCAGTCGTTGCCGCGACCATGCTCTCAATCATGTAGCCGGTCTTTGGCACTCCTGTAGGCACAGCCGTTGCCTCGACAGGCGCAATGGCTATGCACACGCCGACCGCGTAAATATTCTGATATTTTTTTGACCTCTGGAATTCGTCAACGAAGACAAAGCCCCTCGGGTTGCAAAGGCCCTCGACTCCCGCCACCGCGTCCACGCCTTTAAAGGCCGGTATAATCATGGAGTAATTAAATGGCAGGACTTTTTCACCCTCTCCAAAGACATCTATAGTCAACTTGTCCTTTTCAACCTTTTTTATCTTTGCGTTCGTGTGATAGCTTATCTGCCTTTCTCTGAACTCATGCTCCATCAGGCCCTTTGAATCGCCCACGCCTGAAAGCCCGAGATGGCCCAAATACGGTTCTGAGGTTACGAATGTTATCGGGACTTTTTTCCTAAGCCTCCTTTTCCTCAAATCAGTGTCGAGTATGAAGGCGAACTCGTATGCAGGGCCAAAGCATGACGCGCCCTGCGCCGCGCCTATGACAACAGGCCCAGGGTCTTCGAGGAGCTTGAGGTATTTTTCATAAGCCTCCTCAGCGTGGTCAATAGTGCAGACAGAGACGGTATTAGCCTTTGGCCCCATGCCCTCGACCTCGTCGAACGCGAGCTTCGGCCCTGTTGCAAGCACAAGATAGTCGTAGGGGATGACCGTGTCTCTGGCTGTTGTTACTGTGTTTTTTGTCGGGTCAATCTTTGCGGCTTTCTCGGCAACAAGCTTTATGCCTTTTTTATCGAGGTATGGCTGAAGGGGAAAGCTTATGTCTTTTCTCTTTCTCCAGCCCACGGCCACCCACGGGTTTGACGGGACAAAGTGGAAGGTCTCTGTGTCTGATATTACCGTAATCTCGTGGCCTCTGCCGAGCGCGTCCTTAAGCTCGTACGCAGCCGGAAGACCGCCTGTTGAAGCGCCTATTATAACGACCTTAGCCATCCCCTCTCCCTTCCCTCTCCCCACCGGGGTGAGGGGGGCTTTTTGAGATGTTGTATTTAAGATAGCACTCGCCCACAGGCCCGGGCTTCTCGCTTCCGCTCAGCTCCACAGGTTTTTTGAGGCCCCGTCCCAAGGCTGACTTTACCATCTGGCTTATGGGACAGCAACCCTTTTTACCGCTGTTACGGAGGATTTCGTTCCCGCGGCATATGTCGCATCCAGCCACATGGAGCAAGGCTTCGTTGTCTTTTATCGTAAGCTCTGCCTCGTCAGCGAAGCTGAAAGGGCCTTTGAACCAAGCCTCGAGCGCCTTTTTGAAATCAGCGGAATCCGATGGAAGCTCCCCAAGCCTTTTAAGCCACGCTGATGCGAGGGCCGAGCCTATCTTTGCGTTGTATTTCGCGGCATCGGGACCAAGCGAGCCGAATACCGCGGCGTGGTATTCGGCGAAGAACTCCTTTGAAAAATCGCGCGGCATAAAATCCTCCTTTCCCCCGATATGGCCCCCTTCCTTTTCCCCTCCCCCTTTACCGTGGAGGATAGAGCCTGCCCC
>CAYIRV010000329.1:0-1633 GCA_964365865.1 uncultured Thermodesulfobacteriota bacterium
GGGGAGAGGCGCTTAAAATCTCGGTAGAGGCGAACGAGAAGCGGGTCGCGGGGCTGCATGAATCCACCCTTTCCCTTGATTATAGGACTTCAGTTTTGGAGGGAAAGGCGAGTTCAATAAAGCCGTCCCAAAAATCCGCCCCGGCACCAAAGACCAAACCCGAAGATGCATACGCCGCGGGTATCAAGGCAATAAAGGCCAAAGAATATAAAAAGGCCATTGAGACGTTTACGGCGTTTCTCGAGGACTATCCTGAGCATAAACTCTCCGGCAACGCCGCATACTGGCTCGGCGAGGCCCATTACGCCAAGGGGGATTTTGAAAAGGCAGCGCTTGAATTCGACAAGGCGATAAAGAAATACCCTGCGAGCGAAAAGACGCCGGCCGCAATGCTCAAAGAAGGTTTTTCGCTCGACAAACTCGGTATGAAAAAAGAGGCCAGGGCGTTGCTTGAAGGATTGGCTGAAAAATACCCGAAGACGCAGGAAGCCAAGAGGGCAAGGGAGCGCCTTAAAGAACTCAAATAGGGGCGCAAAGACAGAGAAGATGGCTTTTGAACAGCCTCTGCAGTAAAAGGCATCCTCAATCCCTTAACACTCGGGCAGATAACTATGATGGAAAACAAGGCGCTTATAGTAGACGATTCCAAGCAGACGAGAGAGGCGATAAAGGACGCCCTTAGGGATACCTTTTCGGTTTTTGTCGAGGCAGCGGACGGGCTGTCCGCCATAAAGGCGTTCGTGGAGGAAAAGCCGTCTTTCGTTATAACCGACGTTGAGATGCCGTCTCTGTCCGGGTTTAAATTCATCTCTACCATACGGAACATGGAAGATGGAAAGGACGTGCCGATAGTAATGCTCTCCGGCACGCGGCAGACCCTCAAGAGCAAACTCTCCGGCTTTAACGCAGGGGCGAGCGACTTCATCTTAAAACCTTTCGATGAGGAGGAACTGCTTGCGCGCGTAAAGACACTGATGCGCACCTACCGTTTGGTTGAGGAATTGAAGGAAAAAAACGCCATGCTTGAGAGGCTTGCAATAACGGATGAACTTACCGGCCTTTATAACAGGCGGTATTTTTTTGAGTCTGTCAGGACTCAGCTTGCATTAGGGCTGCGCCACAGCTTTAAGGTCGCCTGCCTTTTGTTGGACCTCGCCCACTTCAAGAACATAAACGACACTTATGGCCACGGCGCAGGGGACGAGGTCTTAAGGAAGATAGGCAGACTCCTTATCTCATGCAAGAGGGAAGGGGAACTTTTGGCGCGGTTCGGCGGGGAGGAGTTCGTTATCTGCATCTTTAATACCGACGCGGCAAACGCGCTGCTTGCGGCGGAAAGGTTCAGGAAGCTCGTAAGGGGTTTTGATTTTTCTTCTCCGATATTCCCCGACGTGCGCATAACCGTCAGCATCGGCGTCGTCGTCTACCCGCAGGACAGGGTCATAACTATAGACGACCTCGTAAAGGCTGCAGACGAGGCCATGTATAAATCCAAGATGGACGGCAGGGACAGGGTGACCGTTTATGAAGAGGGGACGGATATGGGGCTTGCCGAGAAAAAACAGACAGCCTTGTGAAGATAACTCAAAACTCATAAGTCAAATCTCAAACTTGCCCTCGCGTGTCTAAAGCG
>CAYIRV010000330.1:0-1593 GCA_964365865.1 uncultured Thermodesulfobacteriota bacterium
AACCTCTTTTTTGTACTTATCATAAGTCGCAACGTCCTTAATCTCGTATATCTGGCCTAAGCGTCTGCCGTTTTCGAACACGAAAATGAATTGCCGCTTCGAGTCAAGTCCGATCTCGACATTCTCGATTTCCTTCGCCCTCCTGTCGAACTCGCCCTTCCACCACTCTAAAGTTTTATCCCCATAGAGTTCAGGCTGCGCCGCGCCGGTATTAATCACGGATGGCACGGCTGGCACGGATGTAGCCGCCCCAGTTTTCTGCGCCGGCGCGGTCTTTCTCACCTCAACCTTGCCCCTGTACTCCTGCGGTACCTTCTCTAAAGAGTCAGTTATATGGGTGTTGCCGGACTTATCTTTCCATTGGTAAATATCGGCATAAGCGTTTGCGGCAATAAAAATAACGAGCGCCATTGCGATGCTCAAACACTTCATGGTAAGCCCCCCTTTCATCCCCGCTTCAAACATGCGGGGACATGTCCTTATGTGAAATCTACAGCGCATCCTCATTAAACCGAGTATACTCCATTACCCGCCTTCGGTCAAATACGCCTCGTCTGTTATCCCATCCGGACCTATCGTTATCGTCACCGCGCCCTGCCTGTCTGTCCTGTAAGTCCGCACATTGCGCTGCCTATACCGGAGAAGCGTCTCCGAATGCGGAAAACCGAAGACATTACCCCTGCCTGCGGATATCACCGCAATCGTTGGCCGCGCCTTTTCAAGGAACGCATCCGAGGACGAATAACGGCTCCCGTGATGAGGGACCTTGAGCACGTCGGCCTTTATATCTTTCCTTGCGAGTTCCGCCTCCGCCTCTTCTCCTATGTCTCCGGCAAAGAGGATTCCTTTGTCCAGATATTTAAGCCTCAATACTAAAGACTTGTTGTTTGTATCCAACCCTGAACCCGCCTCAGGGTTGAGCGCCTCTGCCTTCACGGCGCCAATCTCAAATATTTCCCCGGCGCGCAATATCTTCACCGGAATTTTTTTCTTTGAAAGAATCGCGCCGAGCCTTCCAAGAGACCCATCACCATGCCACCAGAACTCTCCTATCTTGAAGTTTTCAGCCACGAATTTAAGCCCCGCGATATGGTCGCGCTGTGGATGACTCAAGACCATGTAGTCTATCTTTGATATCTTTTTATACCTGAGAAAAGGCGCGACTATCCTTTCTCCGGTGTCAAACTCGGAGGGGGCAATACCCCCAGTACCGTAAAACCCCCCGCCGTCAATGAGCATGGTCTTACCGCCCGGCAGTTCGATGAGCGCCGAATCCCCCTGGCCTATACTTATAAAACTCACCTTAAGTTCATCGGAACTCACGGCCTTGTACGTCCAATACCCCCAACTCAATACGAACGCAAGCGCAAAAAAACCTGCCGCATACGCCCAGAGCCCGTTGTTTTTCAAATTGTTTTTCATATTCGACGCCGCCAATATCGCCGCATAGACAAACCCCATCTCAAGGGGTGTGGGTTTCGAGACCCAAAACCATGAAAACGGGATTCGCGCAAACGTTACCACTATCCCATTAACCGCCTCAATGCAGATATCTGCGCCTGAGAGCATCACGGCTGCCGCGCCCTCCCATAC
>CAYIRV010000331.1:0-1581 GCA_964365865.1 uncultured Thermodesulfobacteriota bacterium
GTCTCTCAGGAACTTATCCGTGGCCTGGTCCTGAAGGGCGTTTATGATGATGTCAAGGTCGGGGATTTTCTTTATGTCGTGCGGGTCGTTGGTTATCTTTATGTCGTATTTGCGGGCGAGTCTGTAGCCGAGCTCATTGAGCTTAAAGAGCATGGCGTCCTTGTTGGAGTCGGCTATGAGCCTTACCCTGCACGATTTGTCCGCTAAGAGCACGGGCAGGAGCTTAAGCCCTTCCTTGTTGGCGCCGATTATCGCAATGTTTTTTATCTCGTGCGTCATACCCCTATCCTTGCGAACCTGCCGGAGGCAGGTGAAGCAACCGCGCCTCTCCGGCTAATGAATACGCGCTGCTTAAATCTTTTCAAGTATCCCAAGCTCAAAGAGCCTGTTCACGAGCCTGATTGATTCCATGTCTCCTGAGTATCTCGTCCCGTCTTCCTTTGTTTTTCCACGCGCCTCGTCGAGCCTTCTCAGCCCTTCAAGTATGATTGACTCCGCGGGCGCGTTTATGGTGCTTTCAGGAGGAAGGGCCTCTGGCTCGACCTCGAACTCGCCGTCCTTCCACGCAAGGAGCTGATACAAGGCGTCCTGGCCCGTAAACTCCCTGTAGGACGCATGTATAATCTTGCCGCCCTTTACATAGACCCTGCCGTATCCGAGTTCCGAGCCTAAGTGCACGGCGACTGTCCTTCTCTCGGCATTGAATATCTGGATTATGTCAACAAGGCTCATGTCCTTGAGCCTGCCCTTTACGCCCATAATAGCCCCTTTTACCAAGATTATACAACGAACCTATTAATACACACAAATACATTATGATATTAAAGCAACATCCGTGCCAATAAATAAACGCTGATTTTTCAAGCAGTTTCACGCGCCAAGCGCAAAAAAACGCCGCATTTTTTTCATAATGCTTTGAATTTTTGTAAAAGCGCACGCCCTTGACTTGACATAAAATGCCTTCTGTGGTGTAATTAGGGCAAACCTTCCCTTATTCACGCCACCTTTGAGAGACATCCTGTCAACCGGACTAAAGAGCTGTTTATGCGTAAAGTCCGTCCCATCCTCATAGCGTTCATCATTGTCTGCGTTGTTGCGGTCTTTAACAATGCGGCAAAGAGCGATGATGCGTCCTTAGCCCGTGTTATACAGAAGTATTTTTTCCTCCAGAAGGCACATGTAGATGCGTTGGATGAGTCCTACGACTTGATTACCGATGGGATGCGGGCCGGGCTGTCAAGGGAAGAATATATACGGCGCATGTATGCGTCCCTTATCACTTACGAGCCGCACGGGATTAAACTCATCAATATCATGGGAGAATCGGGCACGGCAATGGTCAGCGCCCTTTGCACCTACAAGGCGCGGTATGATGTCATCAGCAGGGAGGAGCTTTTTTTCCTTGTAGAGGAGAATTACATATGGAAGATTAACGAGGTGCAGACAGGCCGGTGGCTCGTGAAGAAGAAATTGCCCCTTTTACCATGACTTATCATCTCCCTGCTTGAAAATCTTTTCCAGAGAAGCGATAAGCGGAGGAAGGTCGTCTGCAACTGTGCTCCATACGGTATTGAGATTGAT
>CAYIRV010000332.1:0-1581 GCA_964365865.1 uncultured Thermodesulfobacteriota bacterium
TGTCTGCGTTAGTGCGGAAATAAAAATGCTCACATATTCAGATATATGCTGCGCTTTTTATTTCCACCCTGCCTTGACCTCGGAAAAAAATAGCTGATTTTTATAGGCAGTCTATAATCAATCCCTGCTCGTCATAAAATTCGCATTATAACGGAGTAATCAAAATGTTCCTCTTCGGCAAAAGAAACGCTATTAATATACCGCAGATAACGCATGATGAAGTCATCCAGCATGCGAAAGATGAGTATCCTAACGAGTGCTGCGGCGTGCTTGTCGGCAACCCCGCTATAAAGAGGGTCTTTACCTCATACAGGGTAGCGAACCTCAACAAGGAAAGGTCAAAGGACAGATACATCATAGACCCGAGGGAGATTAACCTCATTGACAGGCAGGCGCGCGCCGAGAGCCTCGATATAATAGGGTTCTATCATTCGCATCCCGACCATCCGGACAGGCCGTCGGAGTATGACAGGGAGATGGGCCAGGCCGGATATTCTTATGTGATAATATCCGTAAACAACGGCAAAGACATATCCATAAAAAGCTGGTCATTCAAGGATGACGGCGATCCTTTTAAGGAAGAAGGCATAAAAATCGTCATATAGACTGTTATCGGTTAACGGTTATCGGTGTTATCTTGATGCTCTTTATCTGATAACCGATACCTGTTAACCGATAACTTATATTAAGGGGTTTGCCGTCATGGACTTTACAGAAGAGCAGATAGAGCGCTACTCAAGGCACATAATACTCCCTGAGATAGGCGGCAGAGGCCAGGCCAAGCTCTTGAAGAGCAGGGTTTTTGTCCTCGGCGCGGGAGGGCTCGGGTCACCGGCGCTTATGTACCTCGCGGCCGCGGGAGTCGGGGAGCTCGGGGTCGCTGACGGCGACTGCGTTGAAGTGAGCAACCTCCAGAGGCAAATCATCCATTCCACGGAAACAGTGGGTAAGCCGAAGGTCCTTTCAGCCAAAAAGGCCATAGAGGCATTGAACCCGGATGTAAAAGTATCCACTTTTCACAAAAGGCTTACCAAAGACAACATAAGGGAAGTGCTCAGGGGCTATGATGTGGTGCTCGACGGGAGCGATAACTTCCCAACGCGCTTCCTTATGAATGACGCCGCGTTCTTTGAAGAAAAGCCGCTCGTTTCAGGGAGCATGTTCAGGTTCGACGGTCAACTGTCGGTCTTTAAGCCGCACAAGGGGTTCCCGTGCTACCGCTGCCTTTACCCGGAGCCTCCGCCAAAGGGCCTTGTGCCGAGTTGTCAGGAGGCAGGGGTTTTAGGGGCGCTCGCCGGCGTTGTCGGGGTATTGCAGGCTGTTGAGGCAATCAAGGAGCTTTTGGGCTTAGGCGACAGTCTTGCCGGACACCTCCTCATATTCGATTCCCTTAAGATGACCTTCAGGAAGGTCAAGGTAAGGAAAGACCCCGGGTGCGCTCTCTGCGGAGAAATGGCCACAATCAAGGAACTTAATGTCTATGAAGAAGAGGCCTGCGAGCTAAGGGCCTCCAAGTGCGAGACTTAAGGCTGCCTCTAAAAATCGCTCTTTTTCCCGATCTCCGCGTTAGGGCGGAAATAA
>CAYIRV010000333.1:0-1553 GCA_964365865.1 uncultured Thermodesulfobacteriota bacterium
TGAGGCCCGATTCGTCGAAAGAGGTCTTCACCTTGTGCAAATTTAGAGGCTCTGTGTAAACCTCGAATACGCCGTCCCCGGGATTGGGCACGACATCCTCTGCGCCGGCCTCTATGGCGGCCTCCATGAGCGTATCCTCGGAAACAGCCTTCATATCGAATGTTATATAGCCTTTTTTCTCGAACATCCAGCCCACTGACCCGCTCTGGCCCAGACTTCCGCCGGAGCTCGTGAAGGCGTGCCTTATGTCCGAGGCCGTCCTGTTTTTATTGTCGGTCATGTAGTTCACAAGCACGGCGACTCCTCCGGGGCCGTAGCCCTCGTACGCGCCTTCCTCGAAGTTTACGCCTTCGAGTTCCCTTGCGCCTTTCTTAATGGCCCTCTCGATATTATCCGAAGGCAGATTTACGGTCTTGGCCTTTTCCACCGCTGCCCTCAGCCTCGGATTCGCAGAGGCGTCCCCGCCCCCGAGCTTTGCGGCGACTATGATTTCCCTGACGATTTTTGTAAAGAGCTTGCCCTTTTTGGCGTCGCTCTTTGCCTTCTTGTGCTTTATGTTAGCCCATCTCGAATGCCCAGACATTGCAATGTCTCCGTATCCTTCGAATATATATATCAGATTTCATAACACAAAAAGCAAAACATTGCAATTTTGAAAGTGAAACAGCGCGGAGGTGAAATGTTTACAATTATGCCCCTCACCTTTATCCTCTCCCCACAGGGGAGAGGGAAGGGTGAGGGGGGTATTTGAAAGGATAAATTAGGCCATTATTATACAACGTGTGGTTTGTGTTGATCCGTTCCAGGCTTGATAAAAGAGCGCTCAGGGGCTATTTGGTGAGCCTTGCCATGGCCTTTAACCCGAGTGTCCTCATCTTCATAAGGAGGGTGTTCCTGTGTATGTTCAATATCCTTGCGGCCTCTCTCCTGTTCCAGTTCGTCTTGTCGAGCACGTTGGATATGTAGCGGCGCTCGAATGCCTTGATAGCCTCATGAAAGTTGCCGTTATCATGCGCCAGACACCGCGCCGAGCCTGTAAAAAAGGCCTTGGGCAGGTCGTCGTATGTTATACGGCTCCCGTGCTTTGAAAGCACGACGAGCCTTTCTATGAGATTTTCAAGCTCCCTCACATTACCCGGCCAATGATATGCTGAAAGCGCGGCAAGGGCCTCGTCGGAAATGCCCGCCATCTTCTTGTTGCACTTGCTCCCGTGCTTTCCGAGAAAGTGCTTGACGAGAACCGGTATGTCCTCTTTTCTCTCGCGCAGCGGCGGCAGATCTATCGGCACCACCTTCAGCCTGTAAAGGAGGTCCTCCCTGAACGCGCCCTTCACTACCGCCTCATCGAGGTTTACATTCGTGGCCGCGATAAATCTAATGTCCACATTTATCGGCGTGTTAGAGCCGATTCGCTCGAATGTCCGCTCCTGTATGACGCGAAGAAGCTTAATCTGAAGGTGCATCGGGAGCGTCGAGACCTCATCAAAAAAGACCGTGCCGCCATCCGCGAATTCGAGCTTGCCGCTCTTGCGCGCGTGCGCGCTCGTGAAGGC
>CAYIRV010000334.1:0-1552 GCA_964365865.1 uncultured Thermodesulfobacteriota bacterium
TTCATCCCTCATGCTTTCGCCAAAGGCCCCGGCCAGCCATACTTCCTCTATGCTTTCCCGACCCCCGGCGCCGGATTTTATCATTAAAACCTCTACAGCGGCCCTTATGGCGGCCTTTGCGCTCTGGAGCGACCTTATGTCGGATTGGGAAAGAGCAATCTCGCCTGACGGCCCCCTGAAAAGCACAAAACTATTTCCCTGCCCGTTGTCTTCCCGTATCCTGTTTGCGAGGTTGCCGGGAATCTCAGACCTGTTTCTGAGCCTGCCGCTCTTCTCCATTGCGCCCGCTGTCAGAAGCGCCCCTGTTGCCGAGAGCAGCCCTGAGCCGCATATGCCCTTTGCCTGTCCGCCTTCAATGACATCGAGCATGACCTTGTCTCCCTCTATCGTAACGCCCTGTATGGCCCCTTTACCGGCCCTCATGCCTGAGCTTATGCCGCTGCCTTCAAAGGCCGGGCCTGCTGGGGCTGACGCCGCGTAAATATTGCCGCCAAAGGAAAGCATGACCTCGCTGTTGGTTCCCACATCAATTGCGAGCACGGTTTTCCCGGAGAGCCGCATGTTAAGATACAGGGCCGCGGCCACTGCATCCCCGCCGACAAACCCGCCTATTATCGGGAACACATAAAGCAGCGCATCAGGCCCGGCCTTAAGCCCGACATCCTTTGCCTTGAGCCTCTTTGCCTCTTTAAAGGCCGGCTTATACGGGACCTTGGCCATACCTTGAGGGGAAATCCCTAAAAAAATATGCTCCATCACGGTGTTGCCTGCAACGGCAATCTCTCCGGCCTCTCTGCCTGATGAGACCTCTTCGATGAGCTTATTACACACATCAATAGTTGCCCTCGAAAACTCCTTCAAAAGGGACGGGTCTTCAATAAGCGCGTTAAGCCTTGTTATCAGGTCCATGCCCCACATCTTCTGCGGGTTTTCAGCAGAATGCTCGGACAAAATAATGCCGGTTGCCGGGTCAACGGCAGCGCAGGCAATGGTAGTGGTCCCGATATCAAGGGCGATATTTATCTTATCAGCCATACGCCGGGTTCATTCAAATATATCCCGCCCTCCCGCGAGAGTGCCGCAGGCAGCCTGTATGTCTATGCCCTTCCCTGTCCTGATTAACGCAGTAACACCAGCGTCGTTAAGGGCATTGTGGAACCCCCTGAGCCTTTCATCAGCCGGAGGCTCGAAGGAAGACTCGGCAAAGGTATTGAACGGTATGATGTTCACCTTGCACTTTATGCCGCTTAAGAGCCTTATAAGCCTTGACGCGTCGGCAGGGCTGTCGTTCAGGCCCTTGATGAGCACATATTCTATCGTGATATGTCTTTTCTTGCCTGTCCGCGGATAGGCCTTAAGCGACTCCATGAGCAAGGCGAGCGGGTATTTCCTGTTTATGGGCATGAGAATATCCCGCACCTCGTCGGTCGTTGCGGAGAGCGACACGGCGAGGTTCACATCGGCGTCATGCGCGAGCTTCTTTATGGCCGGCACGACGCCGCATGTCGAGACTGTTACCCTGTTGTGCGAAAAGCCGAACCCCTTCGGGTCA
>CAYIRV010000335.1:0-1532 GCA_964365865.1 uncultured Thermodesulfobacteriota bacterium
TAGTTCCCGTGTGCGAGATTTGCTAGACGCATGGGAATTGATTGATGGATACGAGCGCTCAAAAGGTAAAAGATCTCAGGGAAAAGACAGGCGCCGGCATAATGGACTGCAAGAAGGCGCTTTCGGAAACAAACGGCGATATAGAAAAGGCAATCGAGTCCTTGAGACAGAAGGGCCTCGCCGCCGCGCAGAAGAGGGCGGGCAAGGCCGCCTCGGAAGGCACGGTCTATTCCTACATCCATGCCGGCGGAAAGGTCGGCGTGCTTTTAGAGGTCAACTGCGAGACCGACTTCGTGGCTAAGACCGAAGGGTTTCTCTCCATAGTAAAGGACATCGCCATGCACATCGCGGCGCTGAACCCGCTGTATGTAAGGCGCCAAGATGTGCCTGAGGAAGTCATATTGTCGGAGAAGCGGATATACGAGGCCCAGGCAAAGGCATCGGGAAAACCGGAGAATGTCATTGCCAAGATGGCCGAAGGCAAGCTCGAAAAGTACTTCAAGGATGTCTGCCTCCTTGAGCAGCCGTTCATCAAGAACCCGGACATGGCGGTTGAGGGGCTTCTGGTCGAGACCATAGCTAAGCTCGGGGAGAACATCTCCGTAAGGAGGTTCGTCAGATACAGGGTAGGCGAGGGCATGGAGAAGAAAGAGGCGGACTTCGGAAAAGTGGCCGCAACGGTTCAGGCATAAGGGCCGCATAAGGAAGGGGGCGATTGCCCCCCACTCTACCCTCACCCACAAGTGGGGAGGGGGAAAGGAAGCGGGCGAACATACCATAAATGTCAGAGCGCAAATACAAGAGAATACTCCTTAAGCTCTCAGGCGAAGTCCTCATGGGCGAAAAGGAATACGGGGTTGACTCAGCCGTCATAACGACAATCGCCGAGGAGCTTTCCGAGGTGCATAGGCTCGGCGTCGAGACGGCCGTGGTCATCGGCGGAGGGAACATCTTCAGGGGCGTGTCCGCCGCCGCAAAGGGCATGGACAGGGCCACCGCCGACTATGTAGGCATGCTCGCCACGGTCATCAACGCCCTCATGCTTCAGGGCGCGCTCGAGAAAAACGGCGTCCATACCCGCGTGATGTCCGCGATAGAGATGAAGGAGTTGGCCGAGCCGTATATCAGGAGGCGGGCGGTAAGGCATCTTGAGAAAGACCGCCTCGTCATATTCGCGGCAGGCACAGGGAACCCGTATTTCACCACAGACACGGCCGCATCGCTGAGAGCCATGGAAATCAACGCCGATATTATTCTCAAGGGCACGAAGGTTGACGGCGTTTACGACAGGGACCCGGTCAAGGACCCGGCGGCGCAAAAATACGAAAGCCTTAAATACATAGATGTCCTCAAGAACGGCCTCAAGGTCATGGACGCGACCGCCATATCCCTCTGCATGGACAACAATCTTCCGATATTGGTCTTCAACATAAAGGGGCGGGGCAACCTCCTGAAGGTCGTCATGGGCGAGCCGCTCGGCACGGTTGTTTCAGCCTGATGCGCGGGCCGGGCATAGGAGGCCCTGAAAGAAT
>CAYIRV010000336.1:0-1099 GCA_964365865.1 uncultured Thermodesulfobacteriota bacterium
GAGATAGTGTTTGTCGGGCCGCGGAGCTGGCACGACAGCCTCGAAAGCATTGTCCTCCTATGCGAGGAGATCGGCATCAAGATGAGGATAGCGTGCGATTTCTATCCCACTAAGCTTTCAAAGATTGCGCTTGACTCTTTGTCAGACTGGCCGCTCCTGACTATATCGCCGCCGCCGCATTACGGCGAGTTGTTTGTCGTGAAAAGGGCGATGGATGTGGCGATTTCTGCGATTATATTGTTGTTCTTCTCTCCGCTGCTTTTGGCAATTGCGCTTGCCATAAAGCTCACCTCTCCGGGGTCTGTCTTTTTCAAACAGGAAAGGGTCGGCATGAATGGACGGCGATTTAAGGTTTTGAAATTCAGGACTATGGGGCAGGATGCGGAAAAGGCCAAGCATGACCTTGAAAGGTTCAACGAGATGTCAGGGCCTGTATTCAAGATGAAAAAAGACCCGCGCATTACCGCGGTGGGAAAGCTCCTCAGGAAGTTCAGCCTCGATGAATTCCCGCAGTTTATCAATGTCCTTAAGGGCGACATGAGCATAGTCGGGCCAAGGCCGCCTCTGCCGGACGAGGTAACGAGGTATGATTATCATCAGCGCCGCCGCCTCTCTGTCCGTCCGGGCATAACATGCCTGTGGCAGGTGTCAGGCAGGAACAAGATAGGCTTTTCAGACTGGGTGAAATTAGACCTCGAATACATTGACAGGTGGAGCCTGGGATTGGATTTAAAGATAATCATTAAGACAGTGCCTGCGGTGCTCAGAGGCACTGGTTTGTAAAATGCTTGAAAGGGGTCATGTTTAGTTTTATATAGTCATGCCGGCTTCTGAAAAACATATCGGTAACCGCGAGTCGGGGGAACTGCTTAATGAAATTAAAAGCCTCGCGTTAAAGGCCGGCGATGCCGTAATCGAGGTTTACTCCAGCGCACACTTCGGGACAACTTTCAAAGAAGAAGGCTCTCCGCTTACGCTCGCTGACAAGTCCTCCCATTCAATCATAACCCACGGACTCTCGCGTATTTCGCCGGGCATCCCCGCGCTCTCGGAGGAGTCCGAGTCTGCGCCATACGAAGTTAGAAAGGGATGGAAAAAG
>CAYIRV010000336.1:1109-1515 GCA_964365865.1 uncultured Thermodesulfobacteriota bacterium
ATGGGAAAGGTTCTGGCTAATTGACCCCCTCGACGGCACTAAGGAGTTCATAAAGCGTAATGGCGAGTTTACAGTGAACATAGCGCTCATCGCTGAAGGGGCGCCGGTGCTCGGCGTAGTCTACGCCCCCGCGCTAAGGACAATGCACTTCGCGGCAAGAGGCTTAGGGGCGTTCAAGGAGAAAGACGGGTCTGCCACAGCGATAAAGGCTTCGGATTACAGGGGCGCGATGCTTAAGGTCGTGGGCAGCAGGTCTCATGCAGGCACGGAGCTTACCCGGTTTATCGAAAGAATCGGGCAGGCGGAGTTTTTAAGCATGGGCAGCTCCCTCAAACTCTGCCTTGTCGCCGAGGGTGCGGCGCATCTTTATCCGAGGTTCGGGCCCACGATGGAGTGGGACACGGCT
>CAYIRV010000337.1:0-1504 GCA_964365865.1 uncultured Thermodesulfobacteriota bacterium
CGAACCTTACCTGGTCATTGCCCTTGCCCGTGGCGCCGTGCGACACGGCGTCCGCGCCCGTTGCCTTTGCCGCGTCCATCTGAGCCTTTGCTATAAGCGGTCTCGCAATGGAAGTGCCGAGGAGATATGTCCCCTCGTAAGCGGCAGCCGCGCGAAGCATTGGGAATACGAAGTCCTTTACGAACTCGTCCCTTAAATCCTTTATATAAACATCCTTTGCGCCTGTTTTTATGCCCTTTTCCCTAAGGCCCTTGACCTCGGCGCCCTGGCCTATGTCAGCGACAAAGCCGTAGACCTCGCAGTCATATTTTTCCTTCAGCCACTTTATTATTACCGATGTGTCCAGCCCGCCTGAGTAAGCGAGGACTACTTTTTTAATCTTATCCATCTCGTCTCCATAGGGATTAACCCCCCTTAATCCCCCCTTGAAAATAAGGGGGGAATGCCCCCTTAATCCCCCCTTGAAAATAAGGGGGAATGCCCCCTTAATCCCCCTATAATCGCCCCCCTTCCTCTTATCCCTCCCCCCTTGTGGGGGAGGGTAGGGTGGGGGAAAAGGGGGGAGGATTCCGTAAAGTATCAATGTCTGAAAAGCAACCTGCTATGCGATAAACCGTTCGAGTATGGCCTTCTGTATGTGGAGCCTGTTCTCGGCCTGGTCCCAGACCGCGGAATTCGGCCCTTCGAGCGCGTCTTCCGTAATCTCCTCGCCCCTGTGCGCAGGGAGGCAGTGCAGGACTATGGCGTCCTTTTTTGCAAGTTTCAGGGTTTGAGCGTTTATCTGATACCCCTTGAATGCCTTTTTCCTCTTCTCCTCTCCTGCCTCCTGTCCCATGGATGTCCACACATCCGTTGAAAGCACATCCGCGCCGTTCGCGGCATCGTCAATATTTTTTGAAATAAACACCTTGGCGCCTGAAGAAACCGCCTTTTTCAAGAGACCGTCGTCAGGCAGATACCCCTCTGGGCACGCAAGCCTAAGCTCAAATCCGAGTATTCCGGCGGCCTCTATCCAAGAATTCGCCATGTTATTCCCGTCGCCTATCCAGCAGGCCGTTATGCCTGCGTATGAACCCTTTTTTTCAACAACGGTAAGCATATCGGCCAGCACCTGACAAGGATGGTGGCTGTCGGTCAGGCCGTTGAGCACGGGCGACTTTGAATACCGGGCGTATTCCTCGATTATATCGTGGCCGAATGTCCTTACCACTATGGCATCGGCATATCCGGACAACACGCGCGCCGTGTCCTTGACAGGCTCGCCCCTGCCGAGCTGCGAGTCCTTTTGGCTTATGAATATGGACGAGCCTCCTAAGTGGCTCATGGCCGCCTCAAAGGAAACCCGTGTCCTCGTAGACGACTTTTCAAATACGAGCGCGAGCACCTTGCCCCTGAGCGGCGCATGGGCAATGCCCCTCTTCAGCCTCTTCTTCAGAAGCAAGGCCCTTTCGAGAAGGCCGTGGATTTCGTCTTTTGTAAGGTCTGATATTTTAAGAAGGTGCAT